>DSEL01000122.1 GCA_011056645.1 Candidatus Atribacteria bacterium | reverse complement strand
TTACCGAACTTTGCGATAAAGATAATAACTAAAGCTATGATATTTATCTTAAAACTAAATAACCAGATGACTAGGGGCAACTATCTAAAGATAAGGAGAACAAAAAATGAAAATTGGAATTGTAGGGATGCCATTGGTGGGCAAAACGACCTTATTTAATCTATTAACCGGCCAACATAAAGAAACCTCTTCTTATTCCACAAAGGGAACTAAAAATATAGGGATAGCACCTGTTTATGATCAAAGAATAGATTGTTTAAGTACCATGTACCACCCCAAGAAGACCACTTATGCTGCTATTGAATTTGTGGATATCGGTGGTATTTCACCGGAATTACCCGCCAAAGAGAAAGTGGAGATATTTAATCTTATCCAGGATGCTGAGGCTTTGCTTTTTGTAATCAGATTATTTGAAGACCCGATGATTGTCGGTGAGAAAGACCCGATTGTTCAGATAGAGAATTTAAAATATGAACTTTTACTGAGGGATTTAGAAGTAGTAGAAAATAGACTAGATCGGTTGAAAAAATCAAAGAAAAAATTGACTCACGATGAATTAGCAGAAATGGAGATTTTAGAAAAATGTAACCAAGGGCTCAGTAATGATCAATTTCTTTCTAACCTTGAATTCTCTGAGGACGAAATTAAAAAGATAAGCGGTTTCAGTTTTTATACCTTAAAACCAATTATTATTGCCTTGAATCTTAGCGAAGAACAATTCAAGACGAAATTATATTCCCAAAAAGAGAAAATAGATAAAACTATCCAGGACGGGAATATGGCTAGTTTAAATATCTGTGGCAAATTAGAGATGGAAATAAGTGAGTTAGAACCGGAGGAAAGACAGCTATTTTTGGATGATTTAGGATTAAAAGAATCAGGAATTGAAAGATTATCAGGTGTATGTTACAAACATTTGGGATTAATATCTTTTTTCACTGTGGGCGAAGATGAAGTTAAAGCCTGGACTATCAGAACAGGTACCATAGCAAAAAAAGCTGCGGGAAAAGTACATTCCGATATAGAAAGGGGTTTTATTCGAGCTGAAATCGCGACATATCGGGATTTGGTTGCCCTTGGTTCCATGCATGCCGTAAAAGAAAAAGGATTGTTAAGAATTGAAGGGAAAGATGCCTTCATCGAAGACGGGGATATTATCAATTTCCGATTTAACGTTTAAAGCAAGTTTTTAACTTAATACTTGACAAAAATATTTTTTTAAATTATAATTACTACCAAAGTAATAGTTATAGTAGTAATTAAGCGAGGTGATTTTTATGAGACTTTCTACCAGAGCAAGGTATGGTACAAGATTGATGTTAGAATTAGCCTTAAATTTTGATAAAGGCACTCTTTTTTTAAAGGATATTGCTAAAAAGGAAGAGATTTCCGAAAAATATTTAAGTCATCTGGTAATACCCCTTAGGGCAAGCGGATTGGTGAACTCTTCTCGAGGAGCCCACGGAGGATACAGATTAGCCAAATCTCCTTCTCAAATAACTCTCAACGAGATTATAAAAACTCTGGAAGGAGGGATAAGTTGTGTGGAGTGCGTAAAAAATCCCTCTGTTTGCAACAGGGCTTCCAAATGTGCCACTCGAGGTATCTGGGAAAAATTAGATGAAAAAATTTCCGATGAACTTAGCTCTGTTACTTTAAAGGATTTAATGAACTCGCAAAAGGAAATTGACTAACTATTACTATTAGATTTTACAGGTCTGTGAAAGGTACAAAAGGAGTGAAATTTATGAGAGTTTTATTGATGTTTTTTGTCATATTATCTTTATTCCCGCTTATTGCATTTGCTGATATAGAAAGTTGTGGATTTGCATGGAGTTGGAATCAAATGATGAATTTTGGACACGGAGGAGGAATGTTTATGATGTTTATATTTGCCATTATTATTGGATTGATCATTTATTTTATTATTACTAATACAAAATCAAATAGATACACCGATGAGGGATTTAGTAATAATTCTTTAGATATTATTAAAGAACGATTCGCCAAGGGCGAAATTAGCGAAGAAGAATTTGAAAAAATGAAAAAGGCTTTGAAAAGATAATCAATCTCTAGCGCTGGACATAAAATATTTATAAGAAATTAATAAATTAAAAATTAGTTAGGAGAGAAATATGAATCTTTTGTCAGCTATCGGCAATACACCGCTTGTGGAGTTAAATCATCTCAATGGAAATTTGAAAGTAAGAATTTTTGGAAAGCTTGAAGGAAATAATCCCGGTGGGTCAATTAAAGATCGTCCTGCTTACTATATGATCAAAAAAGCCGAGGAGTCCGGTAAGCTTACAAGAGGAAAAATGATCCTTGAACCTACCTCGGGGAATACCGGGATTGCACTGGCAATGATAGGAGCAGCCAAATGTTATAAAGTGAAACTTTGTATGCCCGAATGCGTTAGCCTGGAAAGACGCAGTATTATTGAAGCATATGGTGCTGAAGCAGTGCTTACTCCAGCTAAGGAAGGGACTGATGGTGCCATCAGAAAAGCTCATCAGCTCATTGCCGAAGAGCCGGACAAGTATTATATTGCCCAATCAATTTGAAAATGAGAATAATGTTCTTGCTCATTACGAGACCACTGGACCGGAAATATTTAGACAAACCAATGGAGAAATAGATATTTTTGTAGCCGGTATAGGAACCGGAGGAACTCTAATGGGTACAGGTAAATATCTTAAGGGAAAAAAACCAGAGATTAAAGTTGTAGGAATTGAACCAATTATGGGGCACAAAATTCAGGGACTAAAGAATATGCAGGAGTCAATGATTCCCAAAATTTACCATTCCGAGGAATTAGATGAGAAGATTACTGTTGAGGATGAACCAGCTTATGAGGTAACACGATTGCTTGCCACCAAAGAAGGTATTTTTGCTGGTATGTCTAGTGGTGCTGCAGTAGCAGGAGCCTTAGGTATAGCCGAAAAGTTGGATTCAGGAATAATTGTGGTCATTTTACCTGATCGGGGAGATAGATATTTAAGCACAACCTTATTCCGTTCTACCTGTGGTAAATGTCCCCCCTAAAGCATGGTTCAAAAGAAAAAAGAGCGAATAAACAAAAGGAGGTGAAAAATATGGCTATTGATCCGGTATGCAAGATGGAAGTAGATGAAAAAAAGGCAAAATTTAAAAGTAAACATCAAGACAAAACTTATTATTTTTGTGCTTCAGGTTGTAAAACGGCATTTGATAATAATCCAGAAAAATACTGTAAGAAAGTAGAGAGCGATCATCCCAAACGTCGCGGTTGTTGTTAAATTTAGATTAGAAGGAATAAAAAACTATTTATTTTGGGGAAATAAAATACATACCGAGTAAAGCCTCTAATCAACAATAAATTGTAGATGGATAAAGCAGTGAGGTTTCATTTTAACTTAATTACTACTTATAGAATAGAATAAGTAGTAATATCCGAAATATTTTACCGAAGCATGGGTAAGATTTAACTGATAAATTAATAGTGGGATTATGATTATTTTTACGGTAAAAGGAGAAAAGATGAAAAAAACAAGGAATATTAAATTGGTGGGAGTTTTGTTAATTGTCATATTAACGGTCTTGATTATTTCAGGTTGCAGTAGCGTTAATGGGGATAACCGTGAGAGGTATGGTGTTAAGATTACCGAAAACAAAGCGGTCAGCGTAAAAGATATTTATACCAATCCGAACGAATTCCTAAACCAAACAGTCAGACTGGAGGGAGAAATTGTCCGAGAATGTTCCTCAGGATGTTGGTTCTTTTTAGAGGATAAGACCGGTACAATTTATGTAGACATCAATCCTTCAGGTCTCAGTATTCCTCCCAAGGTGGGGAAGAAAGTAGTAGTGGAAGGCGTGCCGGAAAATAAAAATGGAAGAATAAGCATTGTAGGAAAAGGAGTTGAATTTTAATGAAATTCCTTGTTTTAGCTTATAAAAATTTGAAACGGAGGAAATCCCGCTCTTTTTTAACCATTGGCGGAGTAGCGGTAGCTGTAGCAGTTTTAGTCTGTCTTTTAGGTTTTAACGCCGGATATCAAAAGGCTTTAACCTCTGATGTCGATAAGATGGGATATCAGGTGGTGGTTACTGCCAAAGGATGTCCCTACGAGGCGGCAACCATGATACTTAACGGAGAAGCGGGGCTTAAATTCATAGATGAGGATATCTATAAACAAATAACCAGTGACCCTGATATTGATAAAATTACACCTCTTCTTGCTCAGTTGGCTTATGACCCGGAAAAAATGGAGGGTAAAGGAGGATTTACTAACTATCTTGGAATTGAAGAGAGCTATATGCCGCTTAAACCAAATGTGGAAATTATAAAAGGAGAATGGTTTTCGGCAAATGATGCCAATGAAGCAATTTTAGGATATGACGCTGCAGAATCTGAAAAAAAATCAATTGGTGATAAAATATCCATTCCCGGAAAAGATATTACACTTACCATAGTCGGAGTTTTTAACAGAACAGGTTCCCAGGAAGACGGAACGGTATTTTTGCCCCTAAAAACAACTCAAAGAATCTTTGATATAGAAGGCAAATTGACTGGTATAGGAATTAAATTGAAACAAATTGAGAAGATTTCGGAATTTGAAGATAGGCTATACCCGATCGCCAGCATTCAGGTAATAAGCATGAGCCAGGTAAAAGGGACCATCCTAAATCTAGTAAATTCAGCTAAAATTTTGATTATGTCTGTTGCCTTTATCGCTATATTTGTGGCGATTATTGGGGTTATTAATACCATATTAATGAGCGTCTTTGAACGAACACAAGAAATAGGCATTATGAAGGCCATAGGAGCCTCAAGGTTAGATATTTTTCAACTCATTTGGATGGAAACACTTATTGTTTGTACTCTAGGTGGCATCTTTGGTTCAGTGATCGCGATTTTTGGTGGAAATTTGGTGGAAATTTTGGTGAGAAAGGTAATGCCTTATACACCGGGTGGTAAATTACTCTTAATTACTCCGGAGCTTTTGCTTTTTTCTTTCTTGGGAGTAATCATAGTGGGCATAATTTCAGGGGTATACCCGGCATTTAAAGCGGCTTCTATGAGACCCATAGAGGTAATAAGGAGTGGAGAGTAATGAGAGAGTGGGTCATAAAAGCAGATCATTTAAAGAAGGAATATTCTTCTACATCTCAAAGAACAGTAGCCTTGAAGGAAATAGATATAGAAATAAAAAAAAGTGAATTTGTAAGTTTCATGGGACCATCGGGAGCAGGAAAGACTACTTTCCTGAATTTAATTGGATGTTTAGATAAGCCTACTTCAGGTAGATTAGATATTTTAGGGTACGACCCAATAAAATTAAATGAAGAAAAACTTAGCCGCGTTCGAGTTGAGAAAATTGGGTTTGTATTTGAGGATTTTTTCTTGCTTTCATCATTAAATGCGTTAGAAAATGTACAGCTACCTTTAATCTTTGCTAAAAATTATTCGGATACTGAGAGACCGAAAAATCTTTTAAAAAGAGTAGGATTAGGACATCGTCTAACCCATTATCCCAATGAGTTGAGTGGAGGAGAATTACAGAGAGTGGCAGTGGCTAGAGCCCTAGCTAATAATCCTGAGATTCTACTTGCCGATGAACCAACAGGTAACTTAGATAGCAGGAATGCACAGGAACTTTTTAATCTATTTCGAGATCTTAACAGAAAAGAAGGTGTAACTATTGTAGTTGCTACTCACAATGTAAAATTAGGTTTTTCAGCAGACAGAGTTGTTCACTTGCAGGATGGGAAAATAGAAAAAGATGAAAGGCTGGGGCAAAAAGGTGGCAGATAAAATAATTTTGGAAGCAGTGAATTTAAAAAAATATTATCACCGGGGGTCAGAAATTGTGAAAGCTCTTGACGGAGTAGAATTAAAAATTAAAGAGAGTGAGATTGTATCAATTGTTGGCTGTTCCGGATCAGGAAAAACCACTTTAATGAACCTGATTAGTTGTCTTGATAAAATGACTGCAGGGAGTTTAAAAATTGGTAACACCGATGTTACTTCTCTTGAGGAAAATGATTTAATAAGGATCAGAAGAGAAAATATTGGGTTTGTCTTTCAGCGATTTTATTTAATTCCCACCTTAACGGTTAGAGAAAACGTAGAATTACCTTTAATTTTTGCTAAGAAAAACATTGACGAGAAAAACATATTAGATTTACTAAAAGAAGTAAATCTTGAAGATAAAAAAGAGATTCAGGTAAAATATTTATCCGGTGGAGATAAACAGAGGACAGGTATTGCCCGGGCATTGGTAAATAATCCCAAGATGCTTATTGCCGATGAACCTATGGGTAAATTAGAGACAAAAGTTGGGTTTCAAATTTTAGAACTTTTTAAAAGATTAAGCCAAAAAGGCTTAGCCGTATTTATTGCGACCCATGATTTAGAATTGGCTCAAGCTGCCCAAAAGATAATCCATCTCCAGGATGGGAAGATCATTCCCAAAGAAAAATCTGATCTATATTATTGATATAGGTCTGCACAAAAAAAGAGTAAGAAAGGAGAAAATCTATGAAAGGTAAAAATATAGTAATATTTTTTTTGATAGGAGTAATTATAGTATTGGGGGGTATTTTGGTATTTAGTAATATCCAAAATGATTCTTCTAATGCTCCCCAAAATAATTCTATTACCCAGAATATTTCCGGACCTCAACCAAGAATTACAGTTGTAGAAGAGGAATGGGATTTTGGAAAAGTGATACAAGGCGAAAAACCCAGCCACATTTTTACGGTAAAAAATGAGGGAGAAGGAGATTTAATTATTGATAGTTTAAAAGGATCTTGCCCCTGTATAGAAGCTTCAATTTCTGCTAATCTCATTAAACCGGGAGAATCAGCTGAACTTAAAGTATCTTATGATACCACTGATTATGTGGGAAAAGATGAAAAACATGTCCACATTTATTCTAATGATCCTCGGGCAGCAGATAAAAGAGTTAATTTATTTGTAGAGACAGAAAAACTTATAGGGCTATATTTAGAGAAATAAATCAACTTGTATTAAAATGGTGAAAGATATTTTTCCATGATTAAAATGAATATATTATTCGGATTTCTTGTAGAATTTAAAGAGTATCTTATTGAAGTATTACCTTTTTTGGTTATAGAATTTCTTTTAAGTGGCTTGATCCATGAATTTGTTCCGACGAAATTGGTGGAAAGACATTTTGGAAATAAAGGAATAAAACCTATTCTCTATTCTACCCTTATTGGTACAATTCTCCCTGTCTGCTGTATAGGTTCCCTTCCGATCGCAGTTAACCTTCATCAGAAAGGTGCTAAGCTTGGTCCTGTTTTAGCGTTTTTGGTGGCTACGCCTGCTACCTCAATAACCGCCCTTTTAGTAAGTTATCGTTTTCTTGGAATAAAATTTACTATTTTCTTATTCTTCTCAGTTGTTTTGATGGGATTAATCATGGGTATTGTCGGTAATACCATTAAAATTAAAAAGTTAGAAAGTGGAAAAGATCCTCTATCTGGCGAAAAAGATAATTTTACCACAGACTCAACCTGTGAAAGGAATATAGACAATTGTAATGTATTGAAATCGGAATATAAAGAAGATTCTTCAAATTTTGAGGAAGATCCGGGAAAATACGTTAAGAATGATAATTCTAAAGACTGGATCTGGATAAAGAATAGATTAATATCGGTAGCCAGATATATTTTTTCAGATATGCTCCGGGAAATTGGTCCAGAAATACTTTTGGGTTTAACCTTGGCGGCAGCTGTGTCCACCATTAATCCCTTGGGGAAGTTTGTGGGGAAGCATTTTGACGGTGGACTTGGTTATTTATTCAGTTTAATCTTTGGGTTGGCCATGTATATCTGTTCTACTGCTAGCGTACCCTTAGTTCATGCCTTTATTTCCCAGGGCATGAATGTAGGAGCCGGTATGGTGTTACTCATAGCCGGACCGGTTACCAGCTGGGGAGCTATTCTGGTGCTGAGAAAGATCTTTGGTAATAAAACACTGGCTATCTATTTGGTTCTTATTAGCATTCTCTCTTTACTTTTTGGTTATCTATATTCTATAATCTAAGTAATATCCGTAAATTCATAAAATAGAATAATATCTATAGGAATTATTTTTAAAAAGCTATTTATAGATAATTATCAATTATATTAATAGAAGGGCAGGCATAAAAATAATGGCAACATTAGAAGATTTTCAAAAAATAGATATACGGGTGGGAAAGATAATCGAAGTAAAAGATTTTGAAGGGGCTAGGAATCCTTCTTATAAAGTAAAGATTGATTTTGGAGAGTTAGGCATAAAGGTCTCTTCAGCCCAGATTACTAAATTATATTCTAAAGAAGATTTACTTAACCGGCAGATTGTAGCGGTAGTTAATTTCCCCCCCAAAAGAATAGCCGGATTTAAATCAGAAGTATTAATTTTAGGAGTTATGAAAGAGGAAGGAGAAGTTATCCTGCTTCAGCCTGATCGAGAAGCCCCCTTAGGCTATAAAATAGGGTAGAGTAATTCGAAAAACTTCAAAGTTTCAAGGTATTTTCCACAATGAATATCATTGATAATATAAAAGTGAATCTGGTAGCAGAGTTAATTAAAGAATCTAAATATGCAGTGGTGTTAACCGGGGCGGGAGTTAGCACCGGATCGGGAATAGCAGATTTTAGGACCCCCGGAAAAGGTATCTGGGAGAACGTAGACCCTTTTAAAGTTACCTCTATAGCCGCATTTAAGGAAAACCCACAGCGTTTTTACCATTTTTATCGACCTCGTATTGAGATGTTATCCCGAGTTTTTCCCAATCTTGCACACCAGGCGATTGCCCAGTTGGAAGAGATGGGTTATGTTAAATACCTCATAACTCAAAATATCGATAACCTTCACCAGAGAGCAGGTTCAAAGAAGGTTATTGAAGTGCACGGGAATTTAAGAGAAGCTGTTTGCCAAAAATGTGGAAAGATGATTTCTTCAGAGATATTAATGGATAAGATAGAAATATCTGAAGAGAAAGTCCCTTATTGTGAATGTGGTGGAGTGTTTAAACCAAATGTAGTCCTATTTGGAGAGATGCTCCCTAATTTGGAAAGCGCTATCCATCAATCTATGCAAGCAGATTTAATGCTAACTGTCGGTTCATCACTCCAGGTTAGTCCGGTGAATACGTTGCCTCAATATTGTCTGGAAAGAGGAGGCAAGGTAGTCGTAATTAATTTTATGTCTACCCGCTTGGACTATTTGGCTCAGGTAGCTGTTCAGGAAGATGTCTGCGATTTTTTACCGGCGGTGGTAGAAGTCTTGAGACGAAAGTAGTTTAAATTAAATATAGAACTGCCCCTTTCTTATAAAGAAATTGAAAAATTTGACTTTTTCTAAAAAAGGTTTTATTATAATAATATATAAAATAATTTAGTAAGCATTAAAATATTTTAAGTAGATAGTATGATATAATATCTAAAGGAAATTATATGGCTTCTGATATAAAAATTAACCTTGAATTAAAAAAATATATTTCATTGACTGAGATTATCGCTGAAATGTTTGGAAGTAGATGTGAGGTATTGATTCATGATTTTAGTAATCCTCAACATTCGATTATTGCCATTGAAAACGGCCATGTAACAGGAAGAAAAGTCGGCGATCCTATTACTGACTTTGCTTTAAGCGCATGGCGAAAAGGTGGCTTTGGCGATATCAAGGAAGATAAAATGGTTAACTATAAAACGAAAACAAAAGATGGGAGGATCTTAAAATCTTCCACTCTATTTATAAAAGATAAAGACAGCAAAATTGTGGGATGTTTATGTATCAATTATGATATGACAGGTCACTTAATGTTTGAGAAAACAATAAATGAATTCTGTACTATAGTAGATTTAAGTGAGCAAAAAGAAGAAGAAACCTTTGTTAAAGATGTAGATGAAATTCTTGAAAATATCATTAATAAAGCAATTGAAGAAATAAACAAGCCCATATCGTTAATGCAGAAGGAAGATAATTTGAGAGTAGTAGAAATGGTCGATGAAAAAGGCGGTTTTATGATCAAAGGAGCCATTGATCAATTGGCTCATAGCTTAAATGTTTCTCGTTATACTGTTTATAATTATCTTGAGGAATTAAAAGCAAAAAAGAAAAATAATAAATTAGAAAAACAGTATAGTGATAACAAATTATAATATTATAATTATTGCCTTTTGAGCAAAGCAAAAATAGAAAGAGGAGTAATTATTAAATGGAAAAAGAAATATTAATCAATCATGATGGACCTAAAGCAATTGGACCCTATTCTCCTGCTTTGAAAATTGGAAATTTAGTGTTTACTTCAGGACAACTGCCCATTGACCCCATTACAGGAGAAATAGTAGAAAGTGATATTGAATCTCAAACCAGAAGATCAATAGAAAATCTAAAAGTAGCTTTAAAACCTTATTCGATTAATTTAAAAAATATCGTAAAGGTAACTATCTTCCTCAAGGATATGAATCATTTTTCTCGGGTTAATGAGATTTATGGTCAATACTTTGCCAGTCAATTTCCTACTAGAAGTTGTATAGAAATTTCACGCCTTCCCAAAGATGCACAAATAGAAATTGAAGCTATTGCGTATTGCAATGAGTGATGATCAGGTAGTGTTTTAGAGTTTAACTGGAGGAACGTAATGGAAAAAAGTCAAGAGGATTTACTTACCTTATTAAAAAGAGGAATTGCCCCGGCTACAGGATGCACCGAACCTATTGCAGTTGCCTATGCAGTAGCAAAAGCTAAAGAGCAGACTTTAGGTAATTTAGAATATATAAAAGTTCAAGTTGATTCAAAAATCTACAAGAATGGCCTAATTGCAGCCATACCAGGTACAAAAGAAAAAGGTTTAATTGCCGCCGCCGCTTTTGGTTTTCTTGCCGGAAAGACTGAAAAAGGATTTCGAGTTATCGAAGGATTAACAGATGAAGATATAAAGAAAGCGAAGCAATTAATCAAAGAGAATAAGATAACTATAGTTTTGAACAGAAATTTAAAGGGTCTATATATTGAGGCTAATCTGGTCACTGATCAGGATAAAATCAGAGTCATCGTTTTAGATAACCATCTTAATGTTGTAAAAATAGAAAAACTTGATAAACATAATCAGTTTAAACCCTTTAGAAGAAAAAGGCAAGGTTTTAATTTCTCAAATAATTTTATCCAGGAATATACGTTGGATGATTTCCTGCAATTCATAACTAAAACACCACAAGAGGAATTATTATTTTTAGAAGATGGTGTAATGATGAACTTGAAAATAGCACAGGAAGGATTGAAAATAAAATCAGGTGTCGCTTTCGCGCTTACTAATTTGATTCATGAAGGATTATTGACTGATAATATGATTACTCGAGCTCAAATATTATGTGCCGCTGCCTCAGAAGCCAGAATGTCTGGCAGCAGACTTCCGGTAATGAGTACGGCAGGGAGTGGAAATCATGGTATTACTACTTTCTTGACCAATTATGCGGTCGCAGAAAAACAAAAAATTTCATCAGAAAAATTGATTGGATCCTTGGCATTGACTCATCTGATTACCTTCTTTATTAAATCTTATACTGGTACTTTGTCTGCCATGTGCGGTTGTGCAGTAGCGGCAGGAATAGGAACTAGTGCGGGCGTGGTCTATCTCTTAGGAGGTAATAAAGAGCAAATCCTTGGTGCACTCTATAACATGGTTGGTTCTATTTCTGGCCTCATCTGTGATGGGGCTAAGGAGGGATGTGCTTATAAATTGGCTCTATCTTCTGGATGGGCAGTACAATCAGCATTACTTTCTCTAAAAGGTGCAATAATTAATAAGAATGATGGAATAGTAGAAGCTGATTTTAAAAAATTATTTAAAAATTTAGGTTATATATGTGACCCCGGAATGGCATCTACGGACAAAGCTATACTAAAAATTATATAAAAAAACATAGAATAATTTAAAAATAATAATTATTAATATTCGTTTAATCAAAAAAAATAAAATACCGCAAATTTATCCTTGGATGAATAAACAGCTGGTGACATGTTCCAGAGTATAACATCCGCTGATATTATCTAATGATTTTACAAGATAAAAAATGAGGGGGGGCAAAGCTGAAAATAAAAAGCATCAAGAATTATTTTAAAAAAGAGGAGGCAAAATTTAGATTAAGAGTGTAGATTAAGAATTTAGATAAAAACTAAAAAAGAAAGGGGAAAGAATGTTAAAGTTAAATGAAAATAAAATTAGTTTGTTTTTGATATTAATAGCAATGCTTTTGTTGATTGTGTCTTCTGGATATTGTGAGGCAAAATATAAATTCAATGCAATAGCAGATGAAGCCATCTGGGGAGAGACGGGATTAATATTACAAACTTTTGAATCAGGTGTTAAATATCTTAGTGATGGGGATATTGATATCAAAATGTTCCCAGCAGGTGAATGGGGTACAGGTGAAGAGGCAGGTTTGCAATCACTCCAATTAGGAACTTTAGATATAGTAGTAACTATGTCTGCAAATCTTGGTTTGTATACAGACGCCCTTTATGTTTTTGATATTCCTTTTATGTTTAAAAATTTGGTTGATGCAATGTTGTTTACTTTTGCATCAACTACAGAACATACTCCATTGGTTAAAAAATTATTAGAAAAAGCAAGTGAAGAGAGCGGAATAATAGTATTAAGTATGGCACCAATGGGAAGAAGGGATATTTTTTCTAATAAACCTATAAATTCAATTAAAGATCTTAAAGGAATAAAAATCAGAACCATGGCTAGCCCTATACAGGTAGATGCCTTTAACTTTATGGGAGCAATTGCTACACCATTGCCTTATTCAGAATGTTTTACCGCCTTACAATTGAAAACTGTGGATGCTGCAGAAAATTCTCCGGCAGCTTACACCATGATGAAGTTTATTGAACCAGCACCTTACTATTTTGGCTCTGATCACTATTCATCTGTCGTAGGTATAGCAATGAGCAAGAAATCGTGGGATTCGCTCCCTAAGGCATATCAAAACGTTATAAGACAAGCTGCTGTTGGAGCAATGAATGTATCAAGTATATGGTCTTTAGGATCAGCTGACTATTCTTTAAATGGTGAAGTTAAAAATGGTGCAAAAGCAATAGTAATGATTACACCTGAAGAAAAGTTAGAATTAAGAAAGACGGTATTACCAAAATTATTGGATAAATATGGCAAAACAATAGATATGGATATTTTGAAAACATTGGCAGAAGGAGATAAAGTTATAGCTGATTGGTTGGAAGAAAATAAATAAAGAATAATAGTTAAAACAAAATAATGATAAATAATTTTATCCTATAATTTACAAGAGGCAAAAGCAAATTTTGCCTCTTGTAAATTAAACAAACAATTTATATCTAATTTAACTTAATTGACAAATAACATAGAACAAGGAGAAATAAATTGCTAAAAATACTAGAAAAAGTAGTAAATTATTTTACATGGATTGAAGATAGAATGCTTACTATAGCCCCCCTGCTGTTATTAATAGTAAGTATTTTTGCTGTTTTTAATAGGTATTTTTTTAAATATTCTATGGGCTGGTATGAAGAAATCTCAATATATTTATTTATGTTATTAGTTTATTGGGGTGCCAGCAAGGCAGCAAGAGATGAAAGTCATTATAGTGTTAATATTATAATAGACAAATTTAAAGGTAAAGTTCGAAGTTATTTAATAATAATTATTTGGTCGGTTTGTTTGTTAATTTCATTGTTAGGAGTTTATTTTGGGATTAAAATGAGCCTAATTACTACCATGAAAACAGTTTCACTTAAAATACC
>DSEL01000121.1 GCA_011056645.1 Candidatus Atribacteria bacterium | reverse complement strand
CAGTAGGGGAGCTTATTAAAGCTGAGAGTGTTTTTAGTAAACAGACCCTTAAAACCTGATCTGGGTAATGCCAGCGTAGGGAATTGAAACAACAGTTGTGTGGTAAAACCGCAGTTTTGATTAAAAGATCAGGTCTGCGGTTTTTTTATTTGTAATATATTTTTTTAAAAAAGGGAGAGATTTGTCATGAAAAAAAATCAAGTAAGGATAATGACTGAGATTGGTATGGCGGTAGCACTGGCGGCTATCTTAAATTTTATTCCCTTATGGAGAATGCCTCAGGGAGGATCAGTTAGTCTGGAAATGCTGCCGATTTTGATTATCGCCTTACGTTGGGGAGCTGGTTCTGGTATGATGACCGGAGCAGTGTATGGCTTAGTTCAATTAGCCCTTGGTGCTTATATTATTCACCCGGCACAACTGGTATTGGATTATCCTTTAGCATATATGCTGGTTGGATTAGCAGGAATATTCTCTCATAAGATTAATTTAAAGACAAAGGTTATTGCCTATAGTTGGTTATTCTTGGCTGTTCTTATCGGAGGACTGGGAAGGTTTATTAGTCACTTCCTTTCCGGTATAATATTTTTTGCTCAATATGCACCGGAAGGTCAAAGTCCATGGCTATATTCAGCAATATATAATATTAGTTACCTTTTGCCATCTCTGCTCTTGTGTTATATAATTATTATACCGTTATTAAAGAACTTAGTCATTAATAAGGGAAAAATAGGAAGTTAAGAGGATAATTTATGTCCATGAATAAGGTGGTTATTGCCTTAAACGGAGAATTAAAAGGGAATAGGAAAGAGTACAAGAAGCTAATAGGGGAGAAAGCCACTTTGTTTATTGCTGCTGACGGCGGAGCCTTGTTATTGGAGAGTATAGGTTTTTTTCCCGATGTTATTATAGGAGATCTTGATTCTCTTACTAAGGAAAAGTATCAATTTTATGAAAAAATGGGAATCAAAATTCTAAAATACCCTGATGAAAAGGACGAAACCGATGGTGAGCTGGCACTCCAATATTGTGGGGAGAGAGGCCTTAATAACATTATTATTATCGGTTTTACAGGGGGGCGATGGGATCAACAATTAGCCAATATCTTTCTACTGGAATATGCTTTTAGAAATGGAATTACCGCCCTAATTAAGGAGCCCGGACTAGAAATAGGAATAATCAATAAAGAAAAAGTGTTTTCCCAAAAAAAAGGAGCAAACCTCTCTTTACTCCCCCTGGATAAAAGGGTTACCGGCATTACCATAACGGGATGTAAATATCTACTCAAATCAGCAAGCTTATCAAGATACAAGACCAGAGGTATTAGTAATATAATTGAGCAAAAAAAAGCGATAATTACCGTTGAGAATGGACTGCTATTGTATACTCTGAATCAAAAGCAATGATCTGTGATCATCAATCATTTAATTATTTAGTCCGCTTGCAATTTCTTCTTTTGCATGATTACCTCATTCACCAAAATCTATAATTATCATGAAATATAAAACCAAAAAAGTTTGTAGAAGAAAAAAAATAAGTGTAAAATATTAGATATCAGTATTTATAAAAGAAGGAGGAATTTTAAATTGTTTAATAGAATTGCGAATATAGTAAGAGGCTTGGCTGTAGACATGATAGAGAAGGCTAATTCCGGTCACCCCGGGTTACCTTTAGGTTGTGCAGAAATTGGAGCAGTACTCTTTGGAGATGTATTAAAATACGATCCTGCCGTCCCGGATTGGCCGGATCGAGATCGTTTTGTACTCTCTGCCGGACACGGAACAGCCTGGATATATTCCCTATTACATCTTTCGGGATATGATCTTTCTTTGGATGATTTAAAAAAATTTAGACAGTTTAATTCTAAAACACCCGGTCACCCGGAATATGGAGAAACTCCAGGAATAGAAGTGACTACCGGACCATTGGGACAGGGTTTTGCCAATGCAGTAGGAATGGCTCTAGCGGAGAAGATGTTGGCAGCCAGGTTTAATACTGAGGATTATCAGATTGTTGATCATTATACTTATACGCTTTTAGGTGACGGCTGCATGATGGAAGGGATTACTTCCGAAGCCGCTTCACTGGCCGGGCATCTGGGTCTGGGAAAATTAATTGCTATCTATGATGATAATGGTATTTCCCTTGCCGGAGAGACCAAAGTAAGTTTTACCGAATCAGTAGCTGATAGATTTAGGGCTTATAATTGGAAAGTCATTGACCATATTAACGGTCATAGTATTGAAGAACTTAAAGCAGCTATTATTAAAGCTCACGAAACTGAAGATAAACCCGTTTTGATTATAGCGAAAACCCATATCGGGTATGGTGCTCCCACTAAGCAGGATTCTTGCAGCTGTCATGGTGCGCCTTTAGGTGAAGAGGAGATAAAGGGTTTAAAGAGGAATTTAGGATTACCCCCGGAGGAGAAATTTTATATTTCACCTGAGGTTAAAGAATTTTTTGAAGATAGAAAAAAACAGCTTGCCGAAAAAAGAGAAGAGTGGAAAAATAATTTTATTAAATGGGCTGAAAAATATCCAGACCTCAAAGAACAATGGGAACAGGCCTTTAATTTGACTATTCCTCAAGGTTTAGAATTGGATAAATTCGAAATAAAATCTCCGATAGCCACCAGAGTAGCTTCATCGATGATCTTAAATAAGCTCGCTGATAAAATTCCTTATCTTATTGGAGGTTCAGCTGATTTATCCCCTTCTACCAAGGCTTATTTGGATCATTATAAAGATATTCAAAAAGAGTCCTTTGATGGTAGAAATATTAGATTTGGAGTTAGGGAACATGCTATGGGTGCCATAGTGAATGGCATTGCCTCTCATAAAGGATTCAGACCCTTTTGTTCCACCTTCTTTGTTTTTTCGGATTATATGCGTCCGGCCATTAGAATGGCTGCTTTGATGAGGCTCCCGGTAATCTATATTTTTACTCACGATTCCATTATGGTGGGAGAAGATGGTCCTACCCATCAAGCGGTGGAACAGCTTGAATCTTTAAGAATAATTCCCAACTTAAGAGTAATAAGACCTGCAGATGAAGAAGAGACCAAATTAGCTTGGAAGGAAGTTTTAGAAAGAATAGAAGGTCCAACTGCCCTGATTTTATCCCGACAGAATTTACCTCACCTAGAAAAATACCGCGGTACAACAGAATTCTCTCGGGGTGGTTATATCATATCCCATAAAGAAAAAGAAGCGCCACAGGTGATATTGATAGCCAGCGGTAGTGAAGTATCCTTAGCCGCACAGGTAAATATCATTTTAAAAGTAAATGGTATTACCGGCCGTGTGGTCTCTATTCCGAACAGAGAAGAATTTTTAAGACAAGATAAAAAATATATCGAAGAGGTTCTAGGACCCAAAGACGCACTTCGGGTAGTTATTGAAGCCAATAACGGAGAGGGTTGGTATCAGTTATTACATAATTCCTACTATACTGTATTTATGAAGTTTTTTGGTAAAAGTGCACCAGCTCAACAATTAGCTGATTATTTCGGTTTTACTCCTGAAAAAATTGCCCAAAAAATTATGAAACTTTGTTAGGGGCTATCTATTGATAAAATCTGTTCCAATGACTACAGGAGCCGTTTTTAATATTCAAAGATACTCGATCCATGATGGACCAGGGATCCGTACTACCGTCTTTTTAAAGGGATGTCCGCTTAATTGCTGGTGGTGTCAGAACCCAGAAAGTCAGTTAAACGGGCAGGAAATGATATTTTGGAGAGATAGATGTATTGGCTGTGGAGCGTGCTCTGCAGCCTGTACATCTTACGCTATTCGGATAAAAAAGGGTATCCCGGTTACTGAAAGAAAGAAATGCCTGCTTTGCAGAAAGTGTGTAGAAAAATGCCCGGCTTTAGCCCGGGAAATAATAGGAAAAAAACTAACCAGCAAAGAGGTTATCAAAGAGATAGAAAAGGATCTGGTATTTTATGAGGAATCCGGAGGGGGAGTGACTTTCTCAGGTGGGGAACCTTTGGAGCAATCTGAATTTTTAGAAAGCCTCCTTGATGCCTGCAGAGAAAAAAAGATTCATACCGCAGTTGATACCTCCGGATATATTTCCTGGGAAACTTTACATAAAATAAGTCAAAAAATAGGTTTATTCCTCTATGACTTAAAATTGATGGATAGAGAAAAACATAGAAAATATACCGGTGTATCCAATGAGATCATTTTAGAAAATTTAAAGAAACTTTCCTCGGTACACCCTAATATCTTTGTTCGTTTTCCGGTTATACCTGGTATAAACGACGATAGTCAAAACATCAGAGAAATGGGGAAATTTTTATCTAACTTAAAGATTACCCAGGTGAATCTTCTCCCTTACCACTATATAGGTATCGATAAATACCAAAGATTAGGAATAACTTATAAGTTAGCTGCCACACGACCTCCTTCGGAAGAAAAATTATCCGAGATATCGGGAATTTTAAATAAATTTAATTTGAAGGTGAAATTAAGAGGTTAATTTACATGAATAAAAGAGTAGAAAAATTAAGACAGGAAAGTTTAGATACTCAACCTTATATTTCTATCGAACGAGCAATTTTAGTAACTGAGGCGTATAAGAAGTATGAGGGAACCGTTTCAACCCCCCTTCTTCGTGCTTTGGTTTTTAAGTATTTGCTGGAAAATAAAAGTATATCAATTGGTGAAGGAGAACTTATTGTTGGAGAAAGAGGCGGATTCCCTCAAGCGACTCCTACCTTTCCGGAATTATGCTGTCACAGTCTGGAAGACCTCGAAATGATTAATAATCGAAAGAAAATTTCTTTTCAGGTAAATCAAAAAGTAAGAGAAGTCCAAAAAGAGAAGATTATTCCCTATTGGGAAAACAGGTCAATGCGTAGCCGGATATTTAAAGAGATGACTACGGAGTGGAAAGAATGTTACACCGCCGGAGTATTCACCGAATTTATGGAACAGAGAGCCCCCGGACATACGGTTGCTGATGATAAGATATATCACCAAGGTTTTTCTGATTTTATTCGGGAAATAGAAAAAAATATAGAGAATCTTGATTATTTAAATGATCCGGAAGCTTATGATAAACAGGAAGAATTAAAAGCCATGCGTGTTTGTGCCAGGGCTATCAGTAGATTTGCCGAGCGTTATACCGAAAAAGCCTTAGAGATGGTTAATGCTGAGAAAGATCCTCAAAGAAAGAAAGAGTTACTTAAAATTGCTGAAGTTTGTTCTTATATTCCTGCAAATCCCCCCCGAAATTTTTGGGAAGCTTTACAAATGTATTGGTTTGTCCATGTAGGAGTTATTAGTGAACTGAATACCTGGGACTCTTTCAATCCAGGCAGATTAGACCAGCTTCTATACCTCTTTTATAAAAGGGGTATAGAAGAGGGGACGCTGACTCAGGAGAAGGCAAAGGAGCTCTTAGAATGCTTCTGGGTAAAATTTAACAATCAACCGGCTCCCCCCAAAGTAGGGGTAACCTTAGCCGAAAGTGGGACCTATACTGATTTTGCCAATATTAATAATGGCGGATTAAAGATAGACGGTACTGATGGAGTAAATGACCTGACCTATCTCATGCTCGATGTGATCGATGAAATGAGGTTATTGCAACCCAGCACTAATATTCAATTAAGCAAAAAGAGTCCAAACCTATTTTTAAGAAGGGCTTGCGAGATAATCAGAAAAGGTTGGGGACAACCTTCGGTATTTAATGCCGAAGAAGTGATCGAAGAGATGCTTAAACAGGGTAAATCTATAGAAGATGCCCGCTGTGGCGGTACTAGTGGCTGTGTGGAGACAGGTGCTTTCGGTAAAGAGAGCTATATCTTGACCGGTTATTTTAATTTAGTAAAAGTTTTGGAAATAACTATAAATAACGGTATCGACCCTCAAACCAATAAGAAAATAGGAATAGAAAGTGGTGAGCCAACTAAGTTTAATTCATTTAAGGAGCTACTGACTGCCTTTAAAAGACAGCTTCATCATTTTATAGATATAAAAATAAAAGGAAATAATATCATTGAAAGATTATATGCTACTTATATGCCGGCTCCCTTCCTTTCTATCATTATTAGTGATTGTATTGAAAAAGGGAAGGATTATAATGCTGGTGGTGCCCGGTATAATACCAATTATATTCAGGGCGTAGGGATCGGGACTATCACTGACAGTCTCTCAGCTATTAAATATCATGTCTTTGACCAGAAAAATATTAATATGGAAAAATTAAAAGAAGGGTTAAAAAATAATTTTATTGATCACGAAGATATTCGGCAATTGTTTTTAAATAAAACTCCCCGATACGGGAATGATGATGATTATGCTGATGATATTATGAAATTAGTATTTAATTTATTCTATCAGGAAGTAAATGGTAGAAAAAATACCAAAGGGGGATTTTACAGGATTAATATGCTTCCCACCACCTGCCATATTTATTTTGGATCAGTGATAGGAGCTACACCCGATGGAAGAAGAGAGAAGCAGCCCTTATCCGAAGGGATTTCCCCGGTGCAGGGGATAGACCGCTTGGGACCAACGGCAGTTATCAAATCAGCTTCCAAGATGGAGCAGTCCAAAACCGGCGGGACTCTTTTAAATCAAAAATTTACTCCTCAATTACTGGCTGGAGAAAAAGGGTTAGACAGCCTTACTCATCTGATAAGAGCTTATTTTAAATTGGGAGGGCATCATATCCAATTTAATGTGGTCAGTGCCAATACTTTAAGAGCTGCCCAAAAAGAACCTGAAAAATACCGAAATCTTATTGTACGGGTAGCAGGCTATAGTGATTATTTTAATAATCTCAATAAGGACTTGCAAGATGAGATAATTAGCAGAACAGAACATCAATTTACTTGAAATAATAGGTTAAGGAGTAAAAGATTTAGTAAAATAAATTTGACATTACCAACAGTTGTGGTAAAATATAGAGGTTAAAGTCTGTTAGATAAAAATGACTGGCCTTTTTACTTAAAAGAGATGCTAACAACAATCAACCGAATTCTCTATAACAGATTGTTAAAAAAGGATCTCTTGTGTTTTAATAATGTTATCGTTAAGAGCCGAGAATCATTCCCTTGCTTCTTTTCTCCCAAAGAAACGTTATTGGACTAAAGAGAAATAATAACGAAAAGGAGGAAAAAAGCATGCAAGGTAGTAAATTATATGTAGGAAATCTTAAGTATTCTGTAACCAATGATCAGTTAAGTGATATATTTTCAAATCATGGTGAAGTTAAGAGTGTCAACATTATCGAAGGCAAAGGCTTTGGATTTGTAGAAATGTCTTCTCCAGAAGAAGCTGGAAAAGCCAAAGATGCGTTAAATGATACCGATTTTGAAGGTAGACCTTTAAAAATTGATGAAGCTCGTCCACCCAGACCAAGAAGCGAATACCGTAGTAATAGTAGATACTAAAATAAAAATTAGTAGATTAATAAACTAATTTAAATTTAAAGAAATTCTGTTGTATCAATAAAGGCCAGTCATTTTATATAACAGGGTAATTAAATCTTCATCAGATGTATCCCGCGGATTGTTATTTAAAGTTCCCCCCTTTGCGCCCCTAATTAATTGCGAAAAGTCTTCTTTTTTTATATTCCACGCAGAAAGATTTTCTTTGATTCCGACCGCTGTAAGTATTTCTTTTATCTTTTCTATTGCTCTTTTAGAGCTATCCATTTCTGACCATGAAAAAATGTTTTCCCCCAAGCACCCGGCTATTTTAGCCAATTTTTTAGTCACCACCGGCAGATTGTATTCCATCACATGGGGTAAAAGTACTGCACAAGACAGACCGTGAGGTATTTTGTAGTATACTCCCAAAGGGTGAGAGAGGGCATGCGCCGCTCCTAAACCTGAATTGGATAGACAAAGCCCGCTTAAAAGGGCAGCCATAGCCATTTCTTGGCGTGCTTCTAAATCTTTTCCATCTTTCACTGCTTTGATTAAACTTTTACCGATGAGTTCTATAGCATGCAAGGCCAGGGCATCGGTGATATCCTGGTTTTTTTTGCCCAAATATGATTCTATGCATTGAGTTAAAGCATCACCGCCACAGATGGCAGTGGTAGAAGGGGGAAGAGACAGGGTAAGTTCGGGATCAACCAGAGCTACTTCCGGAATAAGAGATACGTCTCTTATGCTCTTCTTTAAATCAAGTTTAGTATTAGTAATTACTGCATTACTGGTCGCCTCTGAGCCGGTACCCGAGGTAGTAGGAATGGCGATAAAAGGAATAGGTTTGCTTTTAAATTTTTTTCCTTTCCCTTCGATTTCTTGATAATCGGCTACCGAACCTTCATTGGTCACCATTCCTGAAATAGCCTTACCGGTATCCAGGACGCTTCCGCCTCCCAATGCTATAATCAGGTTGCAGCTTTCTTTCCGAGCTAAACTTGTTCCGGTATCTACTGTTTCTACTGTAGGATCGGAGGGAATGTTTTCATAGATAATATATTCTAATTGATTGTCATTGATTAGATGAGTTAAGCGGTCTAATGTTCCGCTTTTTCTCATCGCACTCCTCCCTACTACCACTAAAGCTTTACTTCCCAATCTTTTTGCTTCTATCCCAACTTGAGACAATCCTCCCGGTCCAAAGATAATTTTTCCCGGAGCATAAAATTCTACTATTTTGTTCAAATCTCTATTCCTCCTTAGAAAATAAGATAATTTAAATTAACTTTGTAATATAATTATTTTTCCATTAAATACGATCGGAGCATATTCAGAAGACGGCGGCAGGCTCTGATGCGAATTAATTGGCGGTTTCCGAATAGCTGGTGTTTTTGGGTAATCGTCTTTTTCCCGTCAGCTAAAGCCATATAGACCAATCCAACTTTCTTCTTATTGGTAGCTCCTCCCGGACCGGCAATGCCGCTAATACTGATTCCTATATCACTATAGCAGTATAACCTTGCACCTTCAGCCATGAATCGGGCAACTTGTGGGCTAACCTCACCGTGTTTTTTGATGACTTCCGGGGGTACTTTTAAAAGTTCTTCTTTTATTTTAGCCTGATAACTTATCACTCCGCCCTGAAAATATTCAGAACTTCCCGGGATTCGGGTAATCATCTCTCCCAACATTCCTCCGGTGCAGGATTCAGCTACTGCTAATTTTAATTGCTTGGTTTTTAGTAAATTTCCCACTACTTCTTCAATGGTCTCTTCATTGCTCCCATAAATATAATGACCCAATAATTTGCTTAACTGATCGACCGAAGATTGTAATCGTTTTTCTACTTCTTCTTCAGTGGGAGCCTGGGTAGTTACCTGCACCTGAATATCTTCCGGATGAGCATAGATGCCAAATGAATAATCAGTTTGCCTGTTGATATAATCGCGAATAAGTTCGTTAACTGAGGCCTCTCCAAGACCGGTAGTCTTTAAAGTTTTTGACCTTTTAATCATAGAAGGAGGATATTTTTCATTTAGGTAGGGGATTAGATTTTCTTCTATCAGGTTTTTCATTTCATGAGGAACACCGGGAAACGAACAGATAATTTTGTTGTCTTTTTCTAAAATCATAGCTGGTGCAGTGCCATATTGATTGATAATAATTTTGGCTCCTTCCGGAAGATAGACTTGCTTAAGATTACTCGGAGCAATTGTTCTATTGATTTTTTTGAAAAATATTTTTAAATGTTCTTCGGCTTCCGGATATTTTATTAGTGTGAGGTGCAAGGTTTTAGCGATAACCTGATAGGTAATGTCATCTTCCGTAGGTCCCAGTCCACCGGTGGTAATGATTAGGTCAGAACGTTGAAGGGCGATTTTTAAAACGGATAGTAAAGATTCGGGATTATCACTGACCGCTGAAATATATTCTAAATCAATACCGGATTCAACTAATTTTTTGGCAATAAAATTGGCATTAGTATCGGTGATCTGTCCTCTTAGTATTTCACTGCCAATACTGATAATTTCTGCTTTCATTTAGAAGGGCATTCCTTTCTTTGATCTATGTTTTATTTTACCACATTATAATATATATTTAGGGTAAATGACATCATTTTAAAAATAGTTAAAAAATAGTTGAATAATAAATTTCTGTGTATTATAATTACCATTGATTTCAAAATAAAATTAAATAAATAAGATATTAGAATAGACCTAAAGAGGGAAGAAGGCAAAAGACTATGGAAATAATAATGGACACACTTAATAGAGTGATGGATTCGAATATTTATATAGGGGCAGCAATTATCTTTTTTTCGAGAGTTATAGATGTAGCTATGGGTACTTTTAGAGTTCAACTAATAGTAAGAAGGAAAAAGCTTATTGCTGGCGTGATCGGTTTTTTCGAAGTTTTAATTTTTATTCTGATCGTAAGCAAAGTAATACAGGATATTGGGAATTGGCTGAATGTGGTTGCCTATTGTGGAGGTTTTGCCACCGGAAACGTAGTTGGCATATATATTTCTGAAAAGATCTCTAAAGAGATAGTTTCTGTCGGCATTATTTCCAAAAGCAAATGGCAGGAGATCGAAACAAGGCTCCGCGACGAGGGGTTTGGAGTTACCCGAAATGTAGGATATGGTAAAGATGGGGAAGTTCAGGTGCTGAGAGTAATATGTGAAAGAAATTATTTTCCCAAGGTAAGTGATATCTCTTTAGAATATGATCGAAAAGCCTTTATTACTTCCTATCTTATTGCTGGTAAATCTGGCGGGCGTATGTATGGATTAAAGAGTAAGCTTTAATGATTGTTCCAAAGAGCTTTTAAATGTCTGGGTTTATCGATATCCAGAGCGATTTCGGGCGGAGAGAGAATAGCCTTCCCTTTATATCCCCCCAATAGTTCAGGGACTTTCTTTTCCAGATCCCGTATAGATAAATATTTTCTTAAGTATTTCGCGGTTATTCGAGCCCCTAATATCCGGGCTATTTTTAAAGGATGTTTTCTGAAATAGATAAAGTCGTTGATTGCCTCTGCATAATTGATAATAATACGAGGATTGATTAAAAGAATATTACCTCCGGTAAAAGCCCCTTCAACAAGCGTAGCATAAACTCTTTTTAAATCTGAAGAGGGGTAGGATTGTTGATAAACTTCTTTATCGATTATTGGATAATAAATATCAAAACCAGGATAGTTGTAACATTCTTTTATAAAATAGTCGATGTGTTTTTCGGTGATTAAAGGCGCATCACAAGTTGATATTAAAATTAAAGGGCTATCTTTAAGTGGTAAAATTCCTGACTTCAAGCTATTGGGAATGGTTTGACCTTCGGGAATAGTGAGAAAGACCAGATCTTTTACTAATTTTTGTACTTCTTCAGATCCTGTTACGACGATTTTATCAGTGTATTTTGATTTTTTTAGAGCTTCTATGATATATAGAATCATTGGTTTACTATGAGGACCTATTTCAATTAATGCCTTATTTTCTTTTCCGGTAAATTTTTTTAGGCTTATCTTGCTTTTCCCACCTGCCAGTAGTAAGACATTTATTTTTTTTAACATAATTCTCCTCAAGTTGATAACTAAATATTGACCAATTTGCCAATTCCCCAGTTAGATTTAATACTGTTAGTTGTTGGTGAGTAGTCGTTAGTTTTTGGTTATTGGTTTTTTTTAGGAGTCGAATTTATTAGACCCGAAACGGGTTTGATTAATCAATCCCTTACTTTCTGAACGTTATCCGCAAATACAATTCCGACTCCTAATTTCTTAATTTTGACTTCTAGTTTCTTCCTCTTTGTTTTTATTTTACGGTTTTTATTATATACTAAATATAGTAACAAAACAAAAAAGGAGAAAATGTATGATGGAAAACATTTTAAAATATGCTATCTTTTTGACTAATTGGGGTTGGGCAGGATTTGCATTTGACCGAAAAGGTTTGCGAATCTTTGTATTACCGGAAGAGAAGAAAGAAAACGTTCTTACCGGAATAAGAAATGAGTTAAAAAGTAATAATCTTATCGAAGATAATAAAGAGTGGGAAGGTTTAATCGAAAAGGTTAAAGAGTATTATGCCGGTAAGATAGTTGATTTTTCGGATTGCCAGTTGAGCTTGGATCGTTATACTAATTTTCAGAAGAAAATTTTACAGACAGTTAAGAAAATTCCTTATGGCAAGATTAGATCTTACAAGGAGGCAGCAGAGGCAGCTGGTTATCCTCGGGCATATCGGGCGGTGGGAAATACTATGAGAAATAATCCTTTACCCTTGATCATTCCCTGTCATCGAGTTATTAAAAGTGATGGCAGCTTAGGAGGATTCTCTGGTAAAGAAAGAGTTGCCTTGAAAAAGAAGATGATAAATTTAGAATCTAAGGGAAAATAAGGGATGCTTAAATTAAAGCCATTTCTGCATCTTCATCCTTTTTATTGGCATAATAAGTAGCTAGTTTGGCTTGAATTTTAGAGATGATCTCTTCCAGAAGATAGGTAGGGGCTAAATCATGTCTGACCACACTTTCATAAAAAATAAGTTTTATCAATTCGCCATGTGTTAACCCTACTTTACTTGCCATAAAGGTTAAAGAACCAGTTTGAGATAGAGCAGGAGTACCATTCACATCTATAACGTAGATATTTCCCGATCCATCTTCTATAAAATCAATTCTAATCCCATCGCTGGCTCCCACGGCGTCAAAGGTATTAATAGCAATCTGGGCAAGTTTTTTGAATCTTTCGTCATCTCGGTAGATTATTTCAAATTTTTCCCTCATTTTATATTCTTTCTTTTTAGTAGAGGTATATCTGATACCATGATCTTTGGGGAAACCGATGATAGGTAATATATATTTTTTCACCCTACTGCCCAGGACACCGACAGTATATTCTCTTCCGGGTAGATATTTTTCGATGATTAATTTTTCAGGACCTAATTCTTTTTTTAAGACTATAAACCGGTTTTTTAGTTCTTGTAAATTGTGCACTACAGATTTAGGAGTGATACCAATACTATCTCCTCCTCCCACTGGTTTTATCATCAGAGGAAATCCTATTTTCTCTATTTGGGAGAGTAATTTTATTTTTCTAAATCTAAAATGGGTATCAAATATAAAATGATCTGGAACTAAAATATCTTCTTCTCTTAGTTTGATATAAGTAAGGTCTTTATTGCGGCAGTTTTCCATACTTACAATATCAGAGAAAGCGCAAGGTATACGGTATTTATTTAACTGTTTATGGACCATAGCCGCACCATGGCCGCTATAAAAGGTATGAGGGAAACCTTTATATCCTTCTGCCAGGATAAAAGCCAGGTCAATAAGTTTTTGCTTACCAATAAACTCATCTAATTGTTCCGGTGAAAAAAGATCCAAAGATAAAATATTATTATTAGTCTCAATCAAAGCTTTGCGTATAGCATCCACATCTTCTATAAGAATACACTCTCTAAGGAGTCCTCTGCGTTCTCTTTTACTTACCTGGTTATAGACAAATAAAATATTTTTTATCATATTTTTTTATCCTTTTTTACTTTATTATAACATACCAGGTTAATTTTTAAAAAAACATAGGGTCAGACTAAATTCTTTAAGTAGGGTTTTAGTAAATACTTGGTCAGCGATAGAAAGGAAACAGTGCAAAGGATAACCAGTATAGTGGAATAAGACCAGCCCTGAACCACTATCCCCAGGGCAGTACCGGCAGCAGGAGGATGTTCGGTATTTGTAATACTCATAATAAAAATAGACAACCCCACAGAAAGGGAGGGAATGAAGATTCTAAATACGTCATGAGTTAGAAAAAGGCTTTCTATGTTTTGAGCCAAAGAAGCGAAATAAAAACAAAAAATTCCCACAATGATACAAATGGTATGCCCTCCTATTACCTTTCTGGGTTGAGCAGTAGCGTATTTAGGCATAGCGAAGATAATAAAAGTAGTTGCTCCTAAAGATGCAATGATAGCAGTATGGGTAAATACATTTTCAAAATATAGGATAATAGTCAAGGTAATCGTAGCCAGAATACTTTGGAATATATAATTGGAAAAATATTTCTCCAGTTTTCTATCGAATATTTGCATATTTTTAATGATTTTCTTTGCTGGCTAATTCAGTAATTTTTTTAGTCTCACCTATTACAATTAGATAATCCCCACTTTTTATTAGATCTTTTGCTTGAGGAGAGAGGTTAAATTTATTATCTCTTTTAATAGCTAAAACATTTATTCTGTATTTGTTGCGTAGATCAAGTTCGCTTAAAGTTTTATTCAGAAATTTAGGCAGAGCTTCAATTTCAATAATACTATAATCGGGTTCTAAATCTATATAATCTTTAATATTGGGGGTAATTAAATTTCGAGCGATCCTTATTCCCATATCTCTTTCGGGAAATACTATTTTATCTACTCCTATCTTTTCTAAAACTTTTGCATGAAGCTTATTTTGGGCTTTGGCAATTATATATTTTATTCCCATTTCTTTTAATATGATGGTAGTCAATATACTTGATTCTAAATTTGAACCAATCCCTACAATTGCTGCATCAAAATTTTTTGCTCCCAGTTCGGATAAGGTCCTTTCATCGGAAATATCAGCTTGAACAACTTCGGTGATTTTGTTTTTTAAGTCGTTTACTTTTTCAGGATCAGTATCTACACCAAGGACTTCATAACCTAATTCAACCAAGGTAGTGGCTACTGCAGATCCAAATCTTCCTAAACCAAGAACTAAAAATTGTTTCACGAGAAACACCTCCTCTTTTTTTAGTCGATAGTGAATAGTCGTTAGTTAAAATCCTTTGTGAATACTTTTTAGCTATATAATTTAATAATTCCACAGTTTTTGCTTTTATTTACTATTAACCATATACTGTTCATTAAATATTAACGAATTATACTATACGCCAAACGCTACCTGCTATCTATTATAATATATGCTGAAGACTATTCACTAACGACTAAATTGACCGATTGGTCAATTTACTTTTATCCTACCATAATTTTCTCTTCAGGGTATTTAATTATTTCTGGCTCTCTTTTTTGAACTAATGATAAAGCCAAACCCAAAGGTCCAATTCTTCCGGTAAACATCGTGATAATAATCATAATCTTACCCGCAACACTTAAAGACGAAGTGATACCTGCTGATAATCCTACTGTGCCAAAAGCAGAAACTACTTCGAATAATATTTTAATAAAATCTTTTCCCTCGACATAGGATAAAAGCATGGCTACAGCTATAACCAAAGTTAAGGAAAGCATGGCAACAGTTAATGCTTTCGGAATTACATCTGAAGAGATGCTCCTTTTAAAAATATTTATACCCTTTTTTCCGGTGAGGGAAGACCAAGAATAGAGCACCAACAAACCAAAGGTAGTGGTTTTAATTCCTCCGCCAGTAGAACTGGGAGAGGCACCAATAAACATTAAGATGATGATGAAGAAAAGAGTAGCATTTTGCATACTTCCGATATGGAGGGTATTAAGACCGGCAGTACGAGCAGTAACCGATTGAAAAATTGAGCCGAATATCTTCTCGTGAAAATTCAAACCTCTTAGAGTGGAAGGATTATTAAATTCCATTAGGAATATAATGACAGAGCCGATTAGAATTAATATTATACTGATTCTTAAAGCTAATTTGGAGTGCAAAGAAAGAGCGCCATTTTTACCGTATTGAAAAAGTTCTAATAAAACTAAAAATCCAATTCCTCCTAAAAAAATTAAAGTTATGAAAGTTAAATTAATGATTAAATCTCCTTCATAACGCATTATACTGTCTGAGAAGAGAGAAAAACCAGCATTACAAAAAGCAGAGATAGAATGAAAGATACCCAGATATAATGCCTGCAAGGGGGGATAATATCTTTGCCAACGAAAGAAGAGGATAATTGCACCTGTCGCTTCGATAACTACAGTAAATATTAAAATATATTTGGCTAACCGTACTAAACCACCGATAGAAAATTGATTTAGGGATTCTTGTATTAACAGTCTGTGCCTTAAAGAGATTCTTTTCCCTACCAAAAAAGCGAACATGGTAGACATTGTCATTATCCCTAATCCCCCACACTGAAGAAGTATGAGAATAATTAGTTGCCCAAAAGTAGAAAAATCCTTTGGGGTATCCAGCACGATTAATCCGGTAACACAGGTAGCAGAAGTGGCTGTGAAAAGAGAATCAATAAAACCAATGCTCTTTCCCTTACTTGAAGCAGAAGGAAGGTTAAGAAGTAAAGCGCCTATAATAATTACTATTAGAAAGCCTAACAATAACACCTGGGGTGGTGAAAGTTTTTTTTCTTTTATTACATTAACAAGTGATATGATTATTATATCTCCTTTCGTGCTGACGAGGTTAGCTGACGGATTCGAGCTGAAAGGATTGCCCTACTCATTACTTAATTAATAAATAATGAGATTCACCCCAAAATCTTGGTTCCCCCGTTCCCTTATTTAAGGGATTTAACGATTAAAGTACAATAGTCCTTTTTTGCTTATTTTACTTTCGAATTTTATACTCTTTTTCCCTGTTTGTCAAACTACTGTTGTGCGTTGTCCAGGACATTGTATCCACTCTAACTACCAATATCTACTAACACCTTATCTAATATTATTGGTATCTCAAACTGGATATTGCTGTCCACATCTGGTAACTGTTTTTTTAAATGTTGCCAAGGGATCTGGAATTAAAGATAAAAAAATATATTCTTTTTTTTATCTGGCTACTTCACCAAAGTTTATATTAATGTTACTTTTACTATAGAAGAGATAAATTCAATCTTGTTTATATTTAAATACTCCATGTCTTTCAAGAAGTTACGGGGAGTTACAAAAAATTATGGCTAAATTTGGTGAATATGGGGAATAATACAAACAGAAAGAATAGATGTAAATAAACTAATTATTTTACAAAGGTGAAAAAGGCAAATTATCTGAAAGGGTAAGGCGCAAAGTTATGGGTCTAAGGTATTTTATACTATGACCGCCAGACTGCCAGCTTTTTTTATTTTGGGAAATTTATTTTTCCCATTAAATTTAATAAATCCAAAAATTCCCCCTATTTTATTATCGTTATGTTAATTTTAGTATTTGGAATAATTAGTTTAGCTCAAGGATTGCCTTCTTTAACTGAGAATAATCCTGTCCCTACCATTACTCCTATCAATCCCAATATTGTTATCCCTCCTCTTCTTGAAGCCTCTTCTAAGGCAATAAATACTTTTTCTTGTACCGATCCTACCTGCAATTTTAGTTTTAATTTTCCCGATAATTGGAAGGAATATGAGGAAGTAAAGGAAACTCTTAAAGCAGAGCTTGATTTTTGGGAAGGGGAATATTTATTAGCTTCTTTTTTTGTATATGTGAAGGATACAGATTTATCTTTATCTCAATATGCCATAGAAGAAGAATGGATGATGATTCCTCAAAATATGCCGGATTATAAAAAAATAAGTGAAGAAGCAATAAATGTGGGAAAACTACCAGCCATACAAAGACTATATACTTACACCTTTATTGCTAATAATAACACGAAGATCGCCCTGAAGGCTATCGATACTTACTCCTGCTTCACCGACACCGATTCCAACTTCACCAGTATGCCCTACTCTCACACCAGTAACACCGACGGTACCAATACCTACTCCGGTAACACCCATTACTCCGACACCAGTAACACCAGCAGTCCCAACAGTTCCAATTGTCCCTCCGGTAACTGCGGAAATGAATATATATACAGACCCCCAAGGTCGCTTTAGCATTCCCATTCCTATCGGTACTATTACAGCTCAAACCACTGAGATAGGGGTAGTCTTAAACACGCCTGATGGAACCGGAATTATGGCAATGTATACCATGGGAGAACAATATGTCCAGGGCATGGTTGCCCGAATTAAACCCGATCATCAGTTACACGGTCAAAGTCAGCTTCAAACGGGAAACATATAAGCCTTAGTTGAACTTTATTCTAAGATAAACCCTCAGGATACTGTAAATTATGCTACCGTGGTAGTTACCTATTCCGGTACACCTTTTATGATAATTATCACCGTTACTTTAGATAAATATAATCAAGCTCAGACCTGGATATTAGAGATGATAAAAGGAGCATTTATAAGATAAAAAATGCCATAGAGACAGAAAAGGGGACTACTTTTTTAGAGGCTTATGACACAGTGTACCCCCTATGTCTTATAACTCAAAAAAGTAGTCTGTCCTCTTTTTTCTTGACAGAAAACGTAGTTTGGAGTATAAATAAGTATAGGAAAAAAGTTGACAAAAATAGTATGAAAAGGAAGGAAAAAACGAGATGCCAAACTATGATTTTAAATGTCAGGATTGTCAAGAAACCTTTGAGGTTAGAGCTACTATTAAAGAGATGGAAGAAGGTAAGATAACCTGTATAAAATGTAATAGCAAAAATATTAGAAGGATTTTTAACGGTTGTGGATTCTGTACCGGAAAGACTTCATCCTCTATAAATTCAAGCTCAAATTCTTGTAGCTCGTGTTCATCTGGTTCTTGTTCGACCTGCGGATAAAATATAGAAAATTTAGAAAAAAGGTAATGGTTTTTGCATAGATAAGCCTTACCTTTTTTCTTTTTTTTAAAAAAATTAATATTTTTTTTGAATAATTTGCAGGAATTTAAGGGTGGTATGGAGAATAGTAAACATGGAGGTATATATTATTTAGTATATCGTATATCGCGAAGAGAATAATAAAGAGTAATAAGTCTCAGTTTGAGAGTTGGGAATTTTCTTCTTTTTGCGGAGATTGAGTTAAGCTTTAGGTAATACGATATACCTAATACCTAATACAAAAAAGGAGGTAAATAAATGGTGATGATAAAGAAAAGAAATATTTTCAGGATGAAAATATGGTTGTTGGCGCTGATATTTTTCATGATTTTCTCGGGGGCGAATATGGCGCAGGAGGAAATCAAAGACTCGGAATATCTACAAAAGATTACCCTTTGTAAAGATATTCTGGATAAAAATCCTGTACGAGGGGCTAATTTTTTCTTTCCTCAGGATGAAAAAGTAGTTACCTGGCTTAGGTTTTCTTATGATTCTACAGAGAATTTTCTGATTAAATGGGAATGGATAAATCCTCAAGGAGAATTGTATCATCAGGGGAAAATGGAAATGGAAGCCGGTAGTTATACTAATTATCGCACCTGGTACTGGATAAAGATTAAGGGTAATTATGCCTCTCAGTTGTCCGGAGAGTGGAAGGTAAGAGTGTCTATTAATGATATTTTTTTAGCAGAAAGGAATTTTTTTGTTGTAAGTTCTAACTCTCAATGAGAAAAAATAATCATTTGTTATTAATTAATCCCTGGATTTATGATTTCACCGCCTATGATTTCTGGTCTAAACCTTTGGGATTATTATATATTGCCAGTATCTTAAGAGAAAAAGGTTATCAAATTAGTTATATAGATTGTCTAGACCGTTATAATCCGGAGGTTCTTAAACTACAGAAAAAAGACTTTCCCAAGAAAGATGAATTTGGCCGGGGCTCCTTTTACAAAGAATCAATCAAAAAGCCGATCATTTTAAAAGAGATACCTCACCGGTATAACCGCTATGGGGTTACCGAAGAAATTTTTCTCAATCAATTAAAGATATTGCCGTCACCGCAGGCAGTTCTGATTACTTCAATTATGACCTATTGGTACCCGGGGGCGTTCAAAGTAATAGAATTAATTAAAAAAGTTTTTCCCGGTATTCCCATTATTTTAGGAGGGATCTATGTTACTTTGTGTTTTGAGCATGCTTCTAAATTTTCCGGGGCAGATTATCTAATAAAGGGGAATAACCCAACAGATTTAATCAATATATTAAAGCGATATACCGGGAAGAAAAATAATGATATAAAATATAAGAAAGGATTGGATTACCTGCCTTATCCGGCTTGGAACCTCTACTCTAATCTTGATTATATCTGTATCTTATCCTCCCGAGGCTGCCCTTACCGCTGTAGTTATTGCGCTTCCTTTAAAATTAATCCGAAATTAGAATTTAGAAATCCTCAAGGAGTAGTTAAAGAGATAGAATATTGGCATGGAGGAAGGAAGATAAAGGATTTTGTCTTTTATGATGACGCTCTATTGATAAATTCAGAGGATAATTTTCTGATTATTTTAGAGGAATTAATCCACAGGAAATTAGCGATTAGATTACATACTCCAAATGGTATCCATGCTCGAATGATTAACGAAAAAATAGCCTATAAAATGTACCAGGCGGGGGTAGAGACTATTAGATTGGGTTTTGAGACAGTAAATCCTCGCTTCCAGTCAGAAACGGGCGGTAAGGTAACCAATTTAGAATTTAAAAAGGCAGTGAATGTTCTGTTAAAAGCAGGATTCAAAACTTCCCAAATTGGTGCTTATCTTCTCATCGGATTACCTGGGCAGAATTTAAAGGAAATTGTTGATTCTATCCATTTTGTAATAGATTGTGGGGCTCATCCACGTTTAGCCAAGTTTTCTGCTATCCCGGGAACCAAAATCTGGAAAGAAACCAAATCCTATTTTAATTTAAAAAGAGAGATTGACCCTTTGTTTCATAATGATGCACTTTTACCTTATTTATCACCGGATATTACTAATAAAGTCTACCAACATATGAAATCCGAAGCAAAAATATAAAATAATATAAACCAAATGTGTTATAATTAAAAAAGAGTTACGATAGATCTTCGAATATAATAATTGGAGGTGATCAAGAAAATAGGTTATCCCCAAATTGTATAGTAAATAAGAGCAAGAGACATAAGTGAATAAAAATAGCATACATAGATTAAAAGATGCGGATAGGTTATAGAGCATTCAATATTATAAGGAGGCGAAAGGAATGGAACTATTAAAAGTCTCATCAAAGTCAAATCCTAAAGCTGTAGCTGGTGCCTTATCAGGAGTAATCAGGGAAGAAGGAAAAGCAGAATTACAAGCCATAGGAGCGGGAGCAGTAAATCAAGCAGTTAAGGCAATTGCTATTGCTCGAGGTTTTACCGCAGCCAGCGGCGTTAATTTAATTTGTATACCTGCTTTTGTAGATGTGGAAATTGAAGGAGAAGAAAGAACTGCTATTAAATTTTTAGTGGTGCCCGGATAAAAAAATGCATTATCAATAAACCCCATTGGGATAGTGAAAAGAATGTTTTAAAGTAACTGAAAATGGGGATTAGCTTAGAAATTAACTTATAGCCAAAGTGATTTTACCGGAAAGAAAATTAAAAAAATATTAGAATAAAGGGGGAATCTAAATTATTATGGATAAAAAAAAGGAAAAAAAAGATAAAACAGAGGGTGTAATTACCAAGGAAACCGAAAAAAAAGTTGAGGAAATAAAAAAAGAAGAAAAAAAAGAAGAAATAATTAAAGGCAAAGAAATATTGGGAGAAGTTAACATTGTACCAGAAGTCATTGCAACCATTATCAGCAGAACGGTAATCGCAATACCCGGAGTAGCTGGATTAGCTACCCGTGCCAAAGGAGGAATAGGAACTTTATTGGGGACTAAAGAATTAGAAAAAGGAATTAATGTGGACCTGAGAGAAAATAAAGAAGTTTCTACCACTATATCGGTTATTTTAGAGTATGGTTCTATAATAATTGATGTAGCTAAAGAGATTCAGAAGAAGGTAAAAGAAGAATTAGAAACTAAAACCGGACTGAAAGTAAGTGGAATAAATGTAAACATTCAGGGTGTACATATAGAAGAAAAGAAATAGTCATAGTTTAAAATAATAGGCCTATCAGGTGTTAATAAATTACCTGAATAGGCCTATTTACGTTTAACTTGTTAATATAATTAAAAATATTTTCTTATTTTGCCTTCTCTTTTAATTCCTTACCTGCTTTAAAGAATGGTACATTTATAGCCTTTACTTTGATTTTTTCACCGGTACGTGGATTTCTTGCCATTCTCGCGGCTCTTTTTCTAATACCAAAAGTTCCGAATCCTACTAATCTAACTGCATCACCCTTGGCTAAGCAACCACTAATAGTTTCTAACACACATTCGACAGCTTTTTTGGCTTCCCGTTTGGTAACGCCGATTTCAGTTGCAACATTGTCAATTAATTCGCCCTTGTTCACTATTTACACCTCCTTTCGTTTTGGAAAATATTCAAAAAATACATAAAATACAAGCATTTCCAAGAACTTTATGATTACTACTTATATATAATACGACAAGCCTTTTGAAAATCCTTCTTTTTTTGGAAATTATTTTAATTTTTTTTAAGAAAAATAAGTGTTTCGGAGATTTTTTAACCAAATAAATCCATTTTATCATTTGGAAGATAAAATTATTATCTACAAAATTAGGAATACAAGGAGTAATTATAAGAGAAATTAATGTTTACTACAAGGCTCTTAAATTTTACTGTATTTTTTCTGAGATGTATTATGCTCCCATATCCCGATTTATTTACTTTTTGCCCCCTAATTATGTTATAATAAACAAAAAGAAAATAGATATTTAGGTATAGAAAAATGTTATTTATATAAAATCCGCAATAGGAAATTAGAAAAAAAGGAGGATTTTAAAATGTTAAGAAGTGTATTGTTTCAGAACAGGCGAAAAATATTCACCTATATTTTTATTACTTTAATGGTACTGCTTTGTTTTAATATTTACGAAATTAATTTTGCTCAAAGCCCTAGTCCAGAGGAAGTCGAAAAGATGAAAAGTATTCAAATTATCAATCCTCATTCCCCATTTTCTCTTAAACTATGGTTAGATAATCAACGAGGAGCTACCTATACACCCGGGGAGAAAATTAGAATTTCCTTCCAGGCTTCCCAGGATTCCTTTGTAACGCTTTATAACTATGATACCGTAGGAAGAGTGAAGATTATATTCCCCAACCAGTATACACCACATAATTCTGTAAGAGCAGGACAGACTTATTCCATTGAGGGAGTGATTGATCCCAATTCCAGGGTAGGGACTGAATATGTTCAGGGATTCGCCACCTCCAGACAGATACTTATTACCGATAGACAACAAGATTTAATTTCTAAAGAGTTTATGCCCGAAGTAAGCCCAGATTTTCAAAAACATACTCAAAACATTAAAAGTATAATAGTATCCATGCCTTCTACGGCCTGGGCTTCAAGTAACCTATTGAGTTATCAGGTAATACCAATAACTCCTCCTCCGCCGCCTCCACCACCTCCGGTTAATTATGGCAGGATTTTAGTCACTTCCCAACCTCAAGGAGCCAAGGTATATTTGGATAATACTTATAGAGGAACAACTCCTTTAAATTTAGACCGAATTATCTCTGGCCAGCATCATATTAAATTAGTATTAGCAGGTTATGAGGATTGGAGTAATTATATCTCAGTTTCACCGTCTCGAACCAGTACAGTTTCTACCAGTTTAATTCCTTTAGCTGTATATGGTTCGATTTCCATTTACTGTAACCAGGGTAGTGCCAAGATCTATTTAGATGGAAATTACCAAAAAACTACTTCTGCCAACAAGTCGGTAAAATTGAAGGATATCGAACAGGGTTATCATGAATTGATGATTACCAAAAATGGTTATCAGCAATGGGTGAATACTATCTTAGTGAAAACTAACCAAACTTACATGATCTCTGCTTACTTGGTTCCTGAAATAAAATATGAAGGCTCAATTGCTGTATACTGTAATGTTAGTGGGGCAAAGATATTTTTAAATGGAACCTATAAGACCGCAAGTCTTTCTTCTCAAGCAAAAATGTTAGAGGAAATTAAAGAAGGACAATATGAAATTACTCTAATTAAGGACGGATATAGGACCTGGGTACAAGATATTTGGGTTTATGCCAATGAGACGAATTCTCTCTATGTTGAAATGGAGAAGATAGAATATTAAATATTATTAGCTAAATAGTTTATTGTTCTTTTCCAAATCAAATACTCATTCAGATTTAAGGTTAAAAAACAGGTTAGAAATTTCTCTAACCTGTTTTTAATAACAAGTCTATTTAAATTTATTGCAAGGAGGATTAGGCAAAATATGGAGAAGATTGAAGTAGTCATTATCGGAGGAGGACTTGGCGGATATGTAGCTGCTATAAAGGCTGCCCAGTTGGGCTTAAAAGCAGTGCTGGTGGAAAAAGATAAGTTGGGAGGAGTCTGTTTAAATTGGGGTTGTATTCCCACTAAAGCCTTGGTAAGTACTGCCGAGCTATTAAATAATCTACAAAGAGCTGAGGAATTTGGAATTCAGATTAAAGATTATTCTTTTGATCTTTCTGCTATAATGAAGCGGAAAGAAATAATTACCCGGAGATTATCTTCAGGCGTAGAACAGCTGATGAAAGCCAATCAAGTAAGAGTAATAAAAGGGGAAGGACAGATTATTGAACCAGGGATAGTGGAAGTTACCGATATTGCAGGGGAAAAAGAGATCGTTAAGGCTAAAAATATTGTCATTGCTACCGGTTCAAAGGTAATGAAACTTCCTCTTTCTGGTATAGATAATGAAGGAGTAATAACCAGCAATGAAGCTTTATCTTTGAGTGAATTGCCCTCCAGAATGTTAATTATCGGAGGAGGAGTAGTGGGTATAGAATTCGCCGGTATTTTTAAGGCTTTAGGGGTGGAAGTCACCGTAGTAGAAATGCTACCCAGGATTTTACTGCCCATTGATGAGGAGATAGCCGTTAGACTGACTCAAATACTAAAAAGAAAAGGGATTAAAATACTAACCGATTGTAAGGTTGGCGAGATCAAGCAGAATAATCAGAGTTTGGAAGTTTTGATTTCTACCAACAATGAAGAAGAAAAAATAGAAACCGATAAAGTGCTGTTAGCTGCCGGAAGGGTGCCAGAATTGGGAAAAATAGATGTCCAAAAATTGGGTATCGAATTAGATAAGGGAGCAATTAAAGTAGATAAAAGAATGAGAACCAATATTCCCGGTATCTATGCTGTGGGAGATGTAGTGGGTAAGATAATGTTAGCCCATGTTGCATCCCGGGAAGGAATAGTTGCAGTAGAGAATATCTCGGGTAGAGAGGTGTTAATGGATTATAAAGTAGTCCCTAATTGTGTATTTTCTATGCCGGAGGTTGCCAGTGTGGGGCTGACTGAGGAAGAAGCCGGAAAAGAAAACCATAAGATTAAAGTCTCCAAATTCCCTTTTATGGCAAACGGAAAAGCTTTGTGCATGGGAGAGAGTGAAGGAATGGTAAAAATAATTGCTGATGCAGATACTTTTGAACTCTTAGGTTTTCACATCCTGGGAGCTCATGCCAGTGATCTGATTGCCGAAGGAACGTTGGCTCTATCTATGGAAGCTACCGCTTTCGAGATTGTAAATACTATCCATGCTCATCCCACGCTGGCTGAGGCTATCGCTGAAGCAGGCGAAGGAATAACCGGAAAACCGATTCATATATTCAGAGGATAACTTATCAATATTTCAACTTTCTCATATTTTCGAACAAGGAGGGTGTTATGAGATTAAATGTAAAAGATGTAGATAAATGTATTGGTTGCCAGAGCTGTATGTTTGCTTGTGCCAGGCGGAAAGGTGAAGCAGGTTTGGCTAGGTCAAGTATAGGGATAAGATCTGCCGGAGGGATGGAAAGAGGATTTATTGTAGTGGTCTGCCGGGCTTGTTCCGACCCTCCCTGCGCCCGAGTATGTCCTGTCAATGCCTTGGTTCCCAAAGAAGGCGGAGGAGTAAAACTGGATATTAGCAAATGTATAGGATGCGGATATTGTAAAGATGCCTGTATTATAGGTGCCGTATTTTGGGATGATGAAATTAATAAACCGATGGTCTGCACCTATTGCGGTTATTGTGCGACATTCTGTCCCCATGAGGTGTTAGAACTTGAGAAGGAGGGTTCATAAAATGTTTAGAGACGATCTTCTAGCTAATGTTCTTCATGTAGACCTTTCACGGAAAAAATATTGGGTAGAAAGAAGAGAAGACATTTTTAAAAAATACCTGGGTGGGGCGGGAGTGGCTATGCAACTTCTTAAAGAGGAATGTCCCGTAGGTAGTGACCCTTTAGGCCCGGAAAATCCTATTATATTTGCGGTGGGCCCCTTAACCGGCTTATTTCCTTTATCCTCAAAGACCGTTGCAATGTTTAAATCTCCACATAACGGTAATCTGGGAGAGAGCCACTGTGGAGGAAGAAGTGCGGTAGCTCTCCGTTTAGCCGGATACGGCGCAATGGTAATAAAAGGAGCAAGTTCGACTCCTCTATATTTAGCCATTCACGGTGAAAAAATATTTTTCAGGGATGCTTCTGCCCTATGGGGGATGACTAATAATTTTACCGTAGGAAGAATTATTCAACAAAAAGAGCCGGCAACCGGATTAAGGACTATCATGCGGATAGGAGGGGCAGGGGAAAAATTAATTTCTTACGCTTGTGTTACGACTGAAACTTATCGACATTTTGGAAGATTGGGTTTGGGAGCAGTGTTTGGAAGTAAAAAATTGAAGGCTGTAGTTATCTCCGGGAAACATTCTCTGTCTACCGGAGATAAAGTTCAGTATCGGAAGATATATAACCACATCTATAATGAAGCTACTTCCTCGCCACTTATGAAGAAGTACCATGACCTGGGGACTGCTGAGAATGTTTTTCCCTTAAATGAATTGGGTGGCCTTCCTACCCGTAATCTTAAAGAAGCAAAATTTGAAGGAGTCATGAATATATCCGGAGAAAAATTGGCCAAGGAATATTTAGGCCGTCGATTAGCCTGTTCTCACTGCCCGGTAGGCTGTATACATATTGCAGCACTCAGGGAACCTTACGACGACGAATCTTATTTCTATAAAACATCCATGATTTCTTATGATTATGAACCAATTTATGCCCTGGGGTCAATGCTCGGTATATCTGATACTGAAGGACTCTTAAAACTAATTGACCAGATAGAAAGATTAGGCTTGGACTCTATGAGCACCGGAGTCATTTTAGCCTGGGCTACGGAAGCTCAGGAAAAAGGAATTATCTCTGAAAAAGAGACGCAGGATATCAAGTTTAACTGGGGAGATTATTCCTCTTATATCAAGGCAGTACATTTTATTTTCGAACAGCCAAATCAATTCTATCAAGCTATAGCACAAGGAGTAGAGTTCGCTGCTCAACAATATGGAGGAGAAGACTTTGCTCTTACCTTTGGTGGGAATGAAATGGCTGGATACCATACCGGTCCAGCCGCTCACATCGGTCTTCTGATTGGAGCAAGGCATAGTCACCTGGATAATGGCGGATACAGTATAGACCAGAAGATTTTGACCAAAGAGAAGATTAGTCCCGAAAAATTAGCCCAAGAGTTGTTGAAAGAAGAGCACTGGCGTCAAATCCTTTCCAGTCTGGTAGTTTGCTTTTTTGCCCGAGGGATTTATACGCCGGAGATTTGTTCTAACACCCTCTCTTTGGCCGGTTTTGATATTGCTAAAGAAGATCTTATGAGTATAGGAAAGAAAATTCACCAGGAAAAATATAGATTTAAGATTCAGGAAGGATTTTCGCTAGATCATTACCGTTTACCAGAACGAATCTTTGAAACCCCGTCTTTAGTCGGTAAAATTGACAAGACTTTTGTGGACAAAGTGGTGAAGTGCGTTAAGAAGGAAATTTTTAAGTGAGATAAAATAATATGCCCAAAAAATGAGAAATGCTTCCACCTAAAACAAACAGATGCCAGATGGGGTGGTGGTAAGGCAATCTTTTCCATAAATAAAATATTATGCCCAAAATATAGCAAGCGCCTCCGATAAAAAGCCAGGCAATCATTCCCCGTGGGACCATTTGCATCATTGGTTTTATGGCAATAACCACCAGTAATCCCATCACCACATAAGATAAGACCAATAAAGCTTTCAGTTTATCCAAAAGAAGTGCCGTGATAATAATTCCTCCTATTGCCATTGTCCAGGCAAGTCCAAAAAGAGTCCATCCCCAGGCTCCTCTCATCAGTGTAAGGGTAATAGGTGTGTAGGTTCCCGCAATAAGCAGATAGATTGCTGAATGATCCAGAATTCTGAAAATATTTTTTATCTTTGGGTTTATAAAACCATGGTAAAGAGTGGAAGATAGATAAAGCAAGGACAGTGTGGCTCCATATATGCTGAAACTCGCTATTCTCCAGGCGTCACCACGTCTGCTAGCCATAACGACCAAAATTACCAGAGCAGCAATACTTAAACCTGCCCCGATACCGTGAGTAATGCTGTTGGCGATTTCCTCCCCTAAACTTTGATTCTTTAAAGAATAACTTTCATTCTTTAGATTATTCATTTGTATATTTTTCATTTCGATAAACGTCCATAAATATTAAGCTAACTAATTTTTTAAGATGATTGAAAAGCTTTAATATATTTTATCATGTGTATATTTATAATGCAAAGAAGTATAAAGTGTGATAAAAAAGTTTATTTGGGTATTTTAAAAGCAAAAAATATCTGAAATAAACATTGATTATTAAAAGTTAAAAGATATTTTTTATAAAATAAAAAATATATAAAAATTTTTGACATTTCATAAGGTTATAAAATGAACGGGAGTTGGAAAAGGAAGCATTATGTTAATGTAAACTTTAATGAGATAGTTCGAAGAAAAAATATTGTATACGAGAAATTATAAAATATTTATTATTATAAAT
>DSEL01000120.1 GCA_011056645.1 Candidatus Atribacteria bacterium | reverse complement strand
CATTTTATGTTCCCCCTTCGCATATTTTTGATATTTTATTAAAACTCAAATTTTAATTCAAATTTTAATTCATAAGTATCATCTTGTGAGCCAACTGAACCTATTTGCGTACTTAAAGTTAGGTCATTTTTAAGTTTATATTCTAATTCCAAATCGCCTACTCCCATTTCCAATAAAGGCGCAGAATAGGATAAATAAAAATTTTCGGAAAAATACTTTCCTATTTTAAGGGCTAAGCTGTCTAAAGTAAAACCAGGAATAAAGGCTAAATCAGAATCCTGCTCTTGTTTAAAGATGGTCTCAATCTTAAACTCATCCAATCCTAAAGAATTAGCTATTTCATTTTCTATCTGGTTTAAAAATCTTATACTCAATCCTTGAGCTAATAAATTAATCATTTCTTCTTGTAAAATTGTTCCCATCTCTCCTTCGGTTAATCCGGCATAGTTTTTATTAAACATTAATAGAGCAATTATCTCACTTTCACTTAAAACAGGAGAAGAACTAAAAGTAATCACGGGTTGAGCAAGAATTCCGCCTACATCGACAAACACATCTATGTCATCAATTTCAGCCTTTGCTTTTATATCTAAAATCATATCTTCCCCGGTAGAATCGGCAAATATCATTTTGCCCTTAGATACTCTGAATTTCCTATCTAAAAAGGTGACATAGCCCTGTTTAATCTCTAATCCCCCATTTAATTTGGGATCAGATAGATCACCTTGCACCTTTAGACTCCCCACTAATTTCAAATCAAAATCATTGGTCTTAGCCATAAAATCATCTAAAATTTTTACTTCAAGATCGATATCTCCTTTAAGGTTACCTAATTCAGATAAAAATTTTAATGGATTAGAAGGGATTTCTTTTTTATTTTTTCCCCAGTTCAATTCTCCCTGAGAAAGAGTTAATTTACCCTCTATGCGCGGAGAGGTAAAGAATCCGGTCATTTTGGCCTGCAAATCAGCTTGAGCTTTAAAAATGTCCTGGTATAAAATTTCCTCCTTATTACTCCATATATTAATATTTAAATCCTGAAGTTGCAAGTTTTTCAAAGCAAATTCTCCGCAAGTATAAATTCTGTATTGTTCGATCCGGAAATTCATATCATCTATTTTAACCAAATTATCTTCCAGATGCATTAAAACACTTAAGTCGCTTATCTCGGTGGGAAATGCATAAAGATTTATCAATTCAACCTTAAGGTCGATATTACCATTTAATATCGGTTGGTTTAAAGTCCCAGAAAGTTTTAATTCGGCATTAGTTAAACCCTGGATTTGTTTAATATCTTCTTTAAAAAACATGCTAATAAAACTTAAATCGGTATTCTCCATAGTAAGGACAAAATCTAAGGGAATGTTAGTTAAACTTGAGGCAACTTTTTCTTTGCCTCTAAATGAAAATTCATAAGGGATCTTTCCTTTTCCTTCTATTTGGTGACCTTCTTTATCCAGAATAAATTGCTTAACCTCCAAGATACCCTGATTATAGAGGGCTTCAAAAGTAAGGTTATCGAAAATAAAATCCTGAAATTTCCCCTTTTCAATCTTGGTCGATAAAGTTATATTTGGTAATTCAATATCTCCGGTTGCCTCTGCCTTAAAGTTCACCAGACCTTCAATTTTGTCTTCTATACCAAAAAGATTAGATAATTGCCCTAAATCTAAATTATCTGCTGAAAGGTGAAGATCTAAATTTTTATTATTCTCATCAAGATTAATCCATCCTCCGGCTACAAGTTCCCCTTTTCTTTGGCTTAATATTAAGCGATTAATCCTTGCCACAGAACCAATTTTATCTAACTTTACTTCTATGGAATTTACGGGTACTCCTTCTAACTGGGCATCTTCAATCAGGGCGGATAGATATAAATCTGGAGAAGCACAATCACCTTTTATCTCTAAAGAACCTGTGGCTTTTCCTCTAAACTTACTCATTGAATTCGGTGGTAAAAAATAGGACATTAGATGGACAATCCTCTGGTTTAAGAAATTAACCCTTAGATCCAAGGGGAATCCTTCTTCCAAATTAACTTCACCCTGGACATAGAGCTGAGATTTACCAGAACTTAATACTAAACTTTTTATATTTATATTTTTATCTTTAAAGGAAAAGGTTAGATTCCCAGACTCTGCTATATAATTTGCTATATTAATTTTTTTTATTTGCAGATCACCATTTGCTGTAAATTGAGATCCATGGCTTTGGATGAAAATATCTCCTTGCGCTATACCGGAAAGTGGTAGTTCAAGGTTAAAATATTTTGCCAAAACATTTAAATCTGCTTGCTCTACCTGTAAATTTGCTTTTATTTCTACTTCATTTTTTGTTTTGAAAGAATCAGTACTTCCAGTACCTCTAAGGGTTAATCCTTCGTTCTGAAAAAGAAGATCCTCCAGCTTTAGCAGGTGTTCCTGATAATCTACCTTACCCTCCAAATAATTAAAAGATAGCCCGGATATCTCTCCTTCTCTCACTTCAATTTTCCCCTTAATCTTGGGATTTTCCAAAAGACCATTCAATATTCCGCTAAAATTAGCTTGTCCCTCAATATCCTTATAATTTAAAGCTTCTCCCAAGCCTTTTAAATTAATTTCCTCAGCTTTTAATTTTAAATCCATAACCTTACCTGGAGAAATTGTACCGTCTGCTTGTAACAAAACATTTCCTAATTCATTATTTTCGATTTTTATTTTAGCTAAAAGATTAGTTTCTTCTCCTTCATCGATCCTCCCTTTTAGATCTACTTTTCCTGACAATGTACCATTTTTCAAATAATTAGCAACAAGGGGCTTAAGGAGATTACTTTGGGTATCAAGACGGGAAAAGTCGAAAGAAAAGTTATATTCAGGAACTTCCTTGCTTAAATTAACTCCTCCTGTCCCTTTAATTAATCCACCTGCGGTCTCTGTTGTTATTTCTTTTAGATGAATCCCTGCTGGATCATAATAAAATCCAGCGGATAGATTTAAAAAATCATTACCTGCAATGATTCCTTCCTTAACGGATAATTTCCCCTCAACTTGAAAGTTATTTTCTAATCCACTAACTTCCATCTCCAAATTAGATTTGCCTTCAAGGGGAAAATCAGCAGATAAAGATAGATATTTTCGGACTTCTTTTGCTAAATCACTTAACTTAAAATCATCAGATTTTATTTTTATATTATAATCAAATTTATCCACATAGCTTAACTTTCCCTGGAGGGAAAAAGGAGAGTTCTGACAGATAGCAGTAATATTTTCAATGCTGATTTCCTGAGAATCAAAAATGACTGAACCATTCACTTGCTTTACTTCCAAATTATTCCAAAGATCAGAATATAAATCAAGGTCTTTAACGGAAATTTTCCCCTGCCAATTAATAACTTTTCCCGATATGCCGCCCAAATTATTAGTCAAGCGTAAATTCGAATCAAAAAACCCCTTTTTTACCGTAAGAACTCCATCCTGAACAAAATAATATTGGAAGTGAGCAATTTCCGCATCTTTAAAAGTAAAATCAAGTACATAGTCTGTTTTTCCAATATAAAAATAACCCTCCAAAAGAAGAGGAGTATCATCTTCTTTTCTATTGGCTGAGCAATTAAATTCCACTTTGGGTAATCCTGCTAAATGAAAATAACCATTTAATTGCTTTATTGAAGTTAAAAGACCATTTTCTTTGTTAGTTTTGTAATCAATATATTCCAGATTTCCCTCTTTTACACTCACTCCCTTAATTGGACACAAACTAACCGTACTAAAATTAAATTTTTCCATAAAATCAAAGGCTCCCTGACTATCCCTAATTAAAGTCATCCAGGGTTTTACCAGGGTGATGTCTCCAATTTTAAGTGGCTCCTCCTTTTTTAAGGTAGAGAGAAGATTTAGATCATAATCGATAATTACTTCTTCGGCTTCAAAAATTTTATCCTTATCAAGTAATGATCTGTTTTTAAATACCTTAAAATCAGATAAAGTGACCGATTTAAGAGAGTATTTTTTAACACTCCCAATATAAACCCCCCGATCAATGGAACTCTCTATCTTAGAAATGATCTGGTATTTTATCTCATTTTTAACCCGATTACTCCGAATCGCAAAATATCCTCCTGCAATTAGAATAATAAAAATCAAACTAAATAATATGATTTTTAGTAAAGATTTTTTTGATTTTTTCTCAGGCATGAATTTATTCTCCGAATAAGTAGTCGTTAGTCGTTAGTAGTAAATGAAAAATACAAAATCAGTTTACAGTAAATAAAGGCTTTTTGAAACATGTAATTCGAAACTTTTAACTTGTTACCCATCACTTATTACTGTATTTTATTCTGGCTGATTAATCTCCTCTACGCTATCTAATCTTCTTGTTCCTGTTTTCTTACTTCTTATCTCTTTGCTATATACTAACGACTATTCACTAAATACTAAATTATTATATCATATATTTTATATAGGTTAAATTTAATTTTCTTAATTTAAATATACTTTTTTTATCGAGAGTAAATAAGCTTTTAGTTATTTATTTCTTTTTCAGCTCTTTTCATCTTTTTCCAAAGTGCTAAAGCTTCTTCGGGAGTATTTACTTTTATATCTCCAAAGACATGAGGATGTCTTCTAATAAATTTCTTTACTGCTCCAGTAAGTACATCGGAATAATTAAATAAACCTTTTTCCCGAGCAATTTCAATCTGCATAAGAATTACCATTAACAAGTCCCCCAATTCTTCACAGAGATTATCTTTAGATTTATTCTTAACTGCTTGGGAAACTTCTTCAGCTTCTTCCAAAATATTGGGGGCCAGAGATTCCAAGGTCTGCTTTCGGTCCCAAAGACAACCTTCTGGCCCCCTTAATTTCACAATAATATCTATCATTTCCGCAAATAATTCTTTCTCTTTTTCGTACACTGCTTCCCCCGTCCTTTACCAGTCGTTAGTTATTAGTGAATAGTCGTCAGTATATCGTATTGTCTTAAGAAAATCACAATTTAGGATCGGACACGCTATATATCGTGCCTAAAGGAGAATCGATATTCCCCGTTTTTACATTATTTTGAATGTAGGGGTCGGATTTATCCGACCCGTGTTTTGCGGATTTGATAAATCAAGCCCCTACATCTGATATTCATCTAAAACTTGTAACCTGCAGTCTGTAACCCGAAACTTCTTTCTCATTAATATATTCTATACAATATCTATTCCCAATAACAAGGAGATGATATTTATATCGATAGATTGAAAATATTTACCAGCTAAAACTCAATCCGAATCTATTAGGTATTAACCACTCTAAAGCCAGGTGTTCGTTGATTTGATAAACCACTTCTTTGGTGTTTGTTTCCCATCCACTTTGAGTAAATTGTCCTCCATAATTTAGCTG
>DSEL01000119.1 GCA_011056645.1 Candidatus Atribacteria bacterium | reverse complement strand
TTATTATATATGGCCAGATATATAGGAGCGGTATGCAAATTGTGCCGCAGAGAAACAGTAAAGTTGTTTTTAAAGGGAGATAGGTGTTACACCGAGAAATGTCCGATAGAAAAAGGCGCCTCATTACCCGGCAAAAATATAAAAAATGCAAGAATAAGAAAATTATCTACCTATGGTGTGAGATTAAGAGAAAAACAGAAACTTAGAAAGTATTATGGATTATTAGAAAAGCAATTTAAAAATCTTTTTGAAAAAGCTGAAAAGAAAAAAGGCGTTACCGGAGAAAATTTTCTGGAATTATTAGAGAGGAGATTGGATAATATTGTTTATCGATTTGGTATTACCAAGTCTAGAGCTCACGCTCGACAATTGGTCCTGCATTCACATATACTAGTTAATGGGAAAAAAGTGAACATACCCTCTTACCAGGTTGAAATCAATGATATAGTCGAGATCAAAGAAAAAAGTGGAAATATAGAAAATATTAAAGAGATTAAAGAAGGGAAGATTGAGATTAGTACTCCTTCCTGGCTGGAGTTTGATTTTAAGAACTTAAAAGGAAAGATAATAAAATTTCCTTCTAAAGAAGAATTAAATTTACCGGTAGAAGAAAAATTGGTTGTAGAGTATTATTCTCGTTAATATTTTTAGGTTTCCGATACCTAAAGGAGGAGAGTATTGAAGGTGATGGATATTAATAATATTAAAATTAAAGTGGAAGATTTAACAGATAATTATGGCAAATTTATCATAGAACCATTAGAAAAGGGTTATGGTGTTACTTTAGGTAATTCTCTAAGGAGAACATTATTATCTTCTATGTGGGGAGCAGCTGCAACTGCGATTAGAATTGAAGGAATTACCCATGAATTTGACACTATTTCTGGAGTTAAAGAAGATGTTATCGAAATAATCTTAAATATTAAAGAACTTGTAGTTAAAATATTTTCAGATGAACCGCAAGTTTTAAAGTTGAAGGCAAAAGGCAAAAAAATAATTACCGCTGCAGATATAACCCCAAATATTAATGTAGAAATACTCAATCCTGATTTAAAGATAGCCACTTTAAGTGGACATGCCAAATTAGATATGGAAATAGTAGTAGAAAAAGGAATGGGTTATTCACTTGCGGAAAAAAATAAAAAAACGGGTCAATCAGTAGATACCATTTTTATTGATTCTTTTTTTTCGCCTATTAGCAAGGTACGATATGATGTGGAAACTGCCAGTTTGAGTCAATTTTCTAATTATGAAAAATTAACTTTGGAAGTATTTACCAATAAAAGTCTTTTGCCCGATGAGGCTTTGAGTAAATCAGCAAATATATTAATTAAATACTTAAAGATATTTACCAAATTTTCTCCCGAAGATGTAGAATTAGAAGGTGAACTCATTTCAAAAGAAGAAAAAGAAAAGAACGAAAAAGAAAAAATCTTAAATAAAACCATTGAAGAATTAGATTTTTCCGTCCGTTCTTATAATTGTTTAAAAATGTCCAACGTAAATACGTTGAGAGATTTAGTAAACTACTCTCCGATGGAGATAATCAAGATAAAGAATTTAGGAAAGAAATCTTTAGATGAAATAAAAGAGAAAATAACCAAGTATGGGTTTGTCTTAGGTGAAAAAATGCACCAGGAGGATATTTAGAATGAGACACAAGAAATTAAAAGGAAAATTAGGTCGCAATAGTAGTCATAGAAGCTCTTTATTGGCTAATTTATCTATTTCACTTATAACTCATAAGAAGATAGAGACCACACACACGAAAGCAAAAGAAGTACGAAAATATGTGGAAAAGCTGGTAACCATCGCTAAAAATAATAATTTGCAAGCCCAGAGAGAGGTGCAAAAAGTAATAAGAAATAAAAAAGCTTCTAAAGTTTTATTTGAAGAAATTAGTCCAAAGTATTTAGAGAGAAATGGCGGGTATACGCGAATTGTGAAAACTGGATTTCGAAAAGGCGATGCAGCATCTTTAGCTATAATTGAATTTGTAGAATAATTGAAAAATAAGTGAAAAAGGTTAAAAAGTTTATATTAGAAATGATTATTTCATCTTAGACTTTTTAACCTTTTAATTTTTGTAATGTGGTTTTGCGAATCTTTTATGGCCGTATGCGATACACCACTATCTCCTATCGAGGCATACGCTAAAACGCGGGATACGATTCACAGGATACGAGATACGAATTTATAAGCTGAATTCTATAATTCTATCTCTTTACTTCTTTACTACATACTATACGTTATATATAAAATACTTTATTACTAACGGTGAAAATCTTGATTAAAATAAAAAATTTAAGTCACCAGTATAATTCTCCTACGAAAGAACAAATAGATGCTTTGAATTCTATTAATTTAGAAATAAAAAATGGTGATTTTGTTTCAATTATAGGCTCTAACGGATCTGGAAAATCTACTTTAGCTAAGCATATGAATTGTCTGTTGCTTCCTACTACCGGAGATATCTGGGTTGATGACATGAATACCAAAGATAAGAGCAAAACATGGGAAATAAGACGAAAAGTTGGTATGGTATTTCAAAATCCAGACAATCAGATTATCGCAACCACAGTGGAAGATGATATAGCTTTTGGCCTGGAAAATATTGGAATAAATACAAAACTTATGAGAGAGCGTATTGATTGGGCTTTAGAAATTGTGGAAATGGAAGAGTATAAAAAAAGTGAACCGCATTTACTTTCAGGTGGACAAAAACAAAGAGTAGCTATTGCGGGAGCAATCGCGTTACACTCTTCCTATTTGATTTTAGATGAACCTACCGCCATGCTCGATCCCCAGGGTAGAAATGAGGTAATAAATATAGTGAAGAAATTAAATTTAGAAGAGAATATTACCATCATCTACATTACTCACTTAATGGAGGAGGCAGCTGAGTCTAATTGGATAATCGCGTTGGATAAAGGAAAAATTGCTCTTACAGGAAAACCTGAGGAGGTATTTACCCAGATAGATATTTTAAAAAAATTAAGATTAGACGTTCCTCAGATTACTGAACTCGCCTTAAGATTAAACAAAAGGGGAATGAATATATCACCTCATATATTGAAAGTTGAGGATATGGTAGAAAATTTATGTTTATATATTTAGAGAATCTTTGCTTTACCTATAGTTTGGGAATGCCCTTCGAAACAGAAGTTTTAAAGAATATCGACTTAAAAATTGATCAAGGTGAGTTTATCGGTCTAATCGGCCATACTGGTTGTGGAAAAACAACCTTAATTCAGCATTTCAACGGTTTGCTTACGCCAACTTCTGGTAAAATTTATGTTGATGGAGTAGATATAAATACAAAGGGAACAAATCTTAAATTAATAAGGCAAAAAATAGGTTTAGTTTTTCAGTATCCAGAGAATCAATTGTTTGAAGAAACTATTTATCAAGAAATAGCCTTTGGTCCAAGAAAATTAGGTTTGCCAGAAGAAAAAATTGAGAAAAGAGTGAGAGAAGCCTTAAAGATGGTTGATCTTGATTATGAATTCTATGCAGAACGCTCTCCTTTTTCTTTAAGCGGAGGGGAGATGCGACGTGTTGCCTTGGCCAGTATTCTTTCCATCAGACCAAAAATGTTAATTTTAGATGAACCTACTGCCAATCTTGACCCGCAGGGAAGAGATAATATATTATCCGAGATTAAAAAAATACATGATAATTTCGGAACGGCTGTGATATTGGTATCACACAACATGGAAAAGGTTGCCGAAACTGTAAAACGGGTTTTAGTGATGCATCGAGGAGAGATAATTATAGACGGTACTCCCCAAGATATTTTTGAAAAACACGCTACCGATCTAATAAAAGTGGGTTTAGGCCTTCCACAGGTTACCGAATGTATGCACAAATTAAAAGCAAAGGGAAAAGATGTATATACCGGAGTATTAACTGTAGATGAAGCTGAAAGTGAAATCTTAAAAAAATGCAAAATTTAACTAAAAGATAAGTATAAGAAGTAAACATCTAAAGAGGGAATTTATCAATTGCACTTAGAAAGATGAGGAAAAAATGAGAATATTAAGGAATATTAGTTTTGGTCAATATATTCCAAGGGATTCTTTAGTTCATAGTTTGGATCCCAGAATAAAAATATTAAGTTGTCTGGCTATAATCATAGCTTTATTTTTAATAGTTAAATTTTCAGGGTATTTAATTTTGGGAAGCTATATATTGATCAGTATTATCATTTCTAAGGTACACCCCAAATATGTTTTCAGAGGCTTGCGTCCAATATTATTTATTATTATATTTACTTTAATTATCCATCTTTTTATGACTGAAGGAAAAGTAATTTATCAGGTAGGTTTTTTAAAAATTACCCAGGAAGGATTAATTAAAGGGCTCCTTATTTCATTTCGACTATTTATCTTAATTTTAACTACTTCTCTGCTTACCCTGGCTACCTCTCCTATATCTTTAACTGATGGGATTGAAAGGTTATTGTCCATTATTAAATTCACTGGTATTCCCGCTCACGAAATAGCTATGATGATGACTATAGCACTGAGGTTTATTCCGACTTTATTAGAAGAGACAGAAAAAATAATGAAAGCTCAAATATCTCGAGGTGCAGACTTTGAAAGTGGAAATATTTTTAATCGGGCAAAGAATTTAATACCTATTTTAATACCCTTGTTTGTTAGCGCCTTTCGACGCGCCGACGAACTTGCCATTGCAATGGAAGCGAAATGTTATAGAGGCGGAGAGGGCAGAACTCATTATAGAGAATTAAAAATTAATCAAATAGATATCTTGACCCTTTCTCTAACTATGGTAATAGCTATTATAGTGAGTATCATGTTTTAAGTGTGCTACATTAGCATTGCTGTTCCTTATATCGCAAAGGAAGATACCATGGAGCGTTTATCTCAAATAATTAGCTAATGCAGTAATAGTTACTTGGTTAACTAATGAAAAAATAGAAGAAGAAAATTTATAAATTAGATAAATGTAAATAAAAGGAAAAAATGATTAATATAAAACTTACCATAGAATACGAAGGAACTCAATATTATGGCTGGCAAAAACAAAAAAAGTTTTTAACTATACAGGGAATTTTAGAAGAAAAAATATCTCAGATTACTCAAGAAAAAATAATACTTTATGGTTCTGGAAGAACAGACGCCGGAGTACATGCTTTGGGACAAGTAGCAAATTTTAATACTGATAGCTCTATTCCTTGGGAGGAATTCCCTTTGATCCTAAATCGATTACTCCCTTTGGATATTAGGATTAAAAAAGCAGAGAGAGTAGATGACAATTTTCATGCCCGCTATAGTGCAGTAAGTAAGACTTATCATTATTATGTTTTGAATTCTTACCTAAACAATAATTATTTATCAATTTTTTTAAGAAATTATGTATATTGTGTCTATAAAAATATAAATTTAGATGAGATGAAAAAAGCCAGTCAATTTTTACAAGGAAAACATGATTTTACCTCTTTTAGCTGTTCGGGAAGTGGAATTAAAAGCTGGGAAAGGACTATAAAAAGCATAAATATTAGCAGGAAGGGGAATTTATTTTGTTTTCATATTGAAGCAGATGCTTTTTTATATAAAATGGTTCGTACTATCGTCGGTACTCTTTTGGAAGTGGGCAAGGGGAATATAAATTATTCAGAGATAAAGAAGATATTAGAAGCGAAAAATAGAAAAATAGCGGGTAAAACTGTCCCTCCCAAAGGACTATTTTTAATGAAAGTAAATTATTAATTGACCAATTAGCTGATTGACCGATTACCCGATTAATTAGATGATTGTGTTCTAATTAAACTATATTTTTTAAACTGAAACTATAAAGC
>DSEL01000118.1 GCA_011056645.1 Candidatus Atribacteria bacterium | reverse complement strand
TAGCACATGCTATGTATAGAGATAAGACAGAATATATGGCTGTCTAGATTCTTTAAAATATTTACAATAAAATACAGTGTCTAAGGGAGAGTTTGCGGGTTGACTTTTAACACAGTATCTACATTTCAGAGATTGCTGAAAATGATACTCTTTACAATGGATTAATGTTCAGGATGTGAACTTGAGTAAATTATATTATATTTGGGGAAGAGATGTCAAGAAAAGAACAGTTTTTAGTTTTCGGTTTTTAGTTTACAGTTAATAAAAAATACAGGATTAAAGAAAGATGCAAGAGAAAAAGACAAGGTGCAAGTAAAGAAAAATACAGAATAAATAATGATATTTTTTATTTATAAGAAAGTCGGTCATCGATAAGGCCAAGCAAATATACGAATTTACTTTTCTTATAATATTCTCTGATATCACCATCTAAAAGAGAGCTTAGGGTTACATAGTAATCTCTTTTTTTAAACCCTTGAATAATTTCTTTAATCTTTGTTAATTCTTCATAACTTGCTGAGAAATTGATATCTTTTCTGGTTAAAAATTCTATGTCAAATATATCTCTTATTTCTTTTCGATCTAAGGCAGCCTGTATCTTGTTTTTCATCATCTGTTCCAAGGTAAAAGATTTAAGTAATACCTGCTGATTAGAATATGGGGAATAGGCAATTGTTTCCTGAAAATTACTTTCTTTATTTTCTTTTCTTATCTCAATCTTTAATTTTCGGGGGTATGGTGCCTTGCTGTATCAAATCATTCATGACATAAACCTCTTAAAATATATTTTAAATTTTGAGGGATATTTCATTAATATATTTTCACAAACCTTTTTATCTATCTTTTCTAAATTTAGGGAACTCAGGTCCAAATTGTATTTTCCTAAATAGTTTAAATAAAGGGAGTCGATAAGGGCTTTTTCAGGAGAGGCAATAAATATATTGTTTTTTTTAGAAAAACTAAAATAATACTCATTTTTGAGCTTACTATAATTAAATATTATTCCTTCAATATTTTTGGAAAAGGTACGATATAAGGAGATAGACTCGATAAATTTCTGCTGAACCTGAGTAGTGTATTCATAAAATGAAAGAGCGGTCATCAAAGAGATATAAGATGGGACCTGCAGGATATTAGCCAGTTCCAATCTTTGATTGAAGGTAATATTATCCCATTTTTCCTTCAATATGTAGAAATTCCTTTTTAGCCTAACAAAATATTTTTGTTTTACATATCGGACAGACAATACTTGAGCAGAATCTTCTGTTATGGATAGTACTTTTGCTACATCCTGGTAAGTAAAATATAGGTTTTTTATTTTTTTTAAATCATTGTATTTCATAGAGCTAAGCACACTTACTTAATCTTTTCTTTAATTTATTATACTTTGGTTGTAGATTTTGTCAAGTTTTTAGATGCCGATCGGAGGGAAGATGCGAGATTACAATGAAAGAATAAAAAAGAGGGTTATTTTTATAAATCTTCTACAATATCATGTTTACCAATTCTAAGAAAAAGATACCCTTCGGAAGTAATTTGAAATAAAAATCGGTAATTTTTATTGATACTTCCCTCTAGAACATTCTGATATTTTTTAACTTTTTTCACTCTTAAGGAAGGATGGGACAAGTTTTCGACTAAAAGCTTTATTTTCTCATCTGTTTTCTTCTGAATAGCAGGCGAAAGTTTTTTATAGTCTTTTTTAAAATGAGCAGTATAAATTAATTGCATTTATTTGTGAAGGTCATTAATTAGATCTATTGGGTTATTATGTATCTTGACCTTGCCTTTTTTGACATCATCTATAGCCTCTTTTAGCATCTCTTCACCTTTCATCGATAAATTTACCGAGACTTTTTCTATTAAAATTTTGGGAATAATAACTATTCTATCATCTTCTCTGGCAACTTCTAAATAGTCACCCTTCTTGATACCCAGTTCTTTGCGGATTTTATTGGGAATGGTAATTTGCGCTTTTTCTCTAACCTGAATTAAAGACATCGATCTTATCTCCTTCAATCACAAATAATTTTATAGTAAGAATTTCCTACTTTCATTCTAAAGATAATATAGCAAATATTAATCGAAATGTAAAGGGGGAAATACAGTGATGAGGAAAAAGATGTGGTTGAAATAAAAGAAATATCAAACTGTAAGTATATTTTTCCAGTTGTAATTGGCAATGTTTTCTTTTATCATAAAATTATCGTCAGAACAGGAAATAACCGCGACAGTTTTAACCTTTGAGCCTAAGTCATTGGCAAGTTTATTTAATGAAGTGACATGTTTAGAAGTAATTGTCATTGAGCTTTTTATTTCAAATAAGTGCAGGAAACCTCCTATTTCGATAACTAAATCTACTTCAAGGCCATCTCTTGAGCGTAGGTAGTAGAGAGGCGGGCGATATTGATTTAAAAAACTTAAGGGATCCTCTTTTGCCCGAATTCTTATATCAGGGTCTTCTAAGCTTACTAAGGTATGGGTCTTAGAAAAGAGTATTTTAAAAAGAGTGGTCTTTCCTGATTGGCGTGGACCGGTAACCACAATTGCCGGAAAAGTTTTAATTGCTTTTAGGATAGTTTTCTCTAATATTCGAGTTTTTAGTTTCATATTTTTTCCTGCCTTATAACTAATAAGTCAATTCACCAATTTGCCAATTCACCAATTGACCCATTAAGATAAGAATAAAGATTAGAAAATTAATTGAGAAATTATAATTAGTTGTTAGCATATAGTCTTTATTAAAGAAAATACAGAATAGGAAAAAGAAAAGATACAAGATCATTCGATTAGTTAATTTGTCAATTAACCAAAAAGATAATACTTCTAAATTTATTTTTATTATCTTCATTTTTACTTTTTTTATTATAACCCTTAATATTTAATATTTCAAGTTAAATATGCAGGGTAAAGCGGTATCGAGAAAAAGATGGGTCGGAACAGCGATTGGGGTCAGGTCTCAATCGCTGTTCTATTTTTATTGATTCGATATGATTTTTTGGGGGTGGGAGTGAACCAAGTTTAGGGCGGCTTGGTGACCGATGATTTTGGAGGCCTCTTTTAGTGCTTTGGATAAAATAGTATTTCTTCCTGTGGTGGAATCAGAGTGAGCATCAGTAGCCAGACAGTAGATAAGATCATTAGCTAAGAGTTTTTGTGTAAATTTTCTGGTTGGTGAGCCAAAGGTACCGCAGAGGCTGGCGGCCGTAATTTGCGCCAATGCTCCTTTTTGGATTAAGTTAGTCAGTAAGGCTGGTTTCCGCTGGAATTCTAAATTTCTTTCTACATGAGAAAGAATGGGAGTTATTCCCATCAGTTGAATTCGAAAAAGGATCTCTTCGGTCTGGTGGGGAATTTGGTTAGCAGGGAATTCTAAAAGCAAGTATTTAGTGTTGTTCAGGGTCATTATACTTTGTTTTTTTAATCTTTCAAATATATCTGCGCTTAGATGCACTTCACTTCCGGGAAGAACTTGCAGGGGAAGGTTATTTTCTTTTATTTTTTGATTTAATATTTTTACTTTTTCTTCTATAGCTGGAGGGTGATTTTCATAGATGCCATTTAGTGTATGGGGAGTAGCCACGATAGTTTTGATGCCATCACGATGTGCTTGCTCACACATTTTTAGGGAAATTTCCCAAGAAGAAGCTCCATCATCCATATTAGGAAGAATATGATTATGAATGTCGATCATTTTTTTACTCCGTAAAAAATAGCGTATAGTTATAGCGTATAGTTATAGCGTATAGTTATAGCGCGGGATACAAGTGTAAGTAAAGAAAAAAATAAAACTAGCGTATAGGGTGAATCATCCTATATAACATTTTTCCAGTTTCTTTAAATAATTCTTCGATAATCTCATTACTATTAGTATAATTTAAATCTATGGCTAATAGATATTGTGTTTCTAATTCTGATAATGAAGCATAAGCTATTGATAGAAAACGTGTATATTCTTTTTTATAACCACTACCATACCCTTCAGAAATATTTGAAGGTATTGATATCGCTGCTCTTCTCATCTGAGAAGTTAAGGCGTATAATTCTGATTTAGGAAAATTACACGTAATTTTATAAATTTCTAAAACTAATTTATATGCTTTTTGCCAGACTATTAAATCTTTAAAACTGTTTGTTTTCATTATTTCCTTTTTTGTTTTTTCTTTTTTGTTTCGTCGCCGTAGTAGTAATAGTAGTAGTAAGGGTAGTATTGTCCTTCTTTTTCCATGTCGATCTTGTTTAAGACTACCCCTAAGATATTGGCTTTTACTTTATTAAGTAGTTCTTTGGTTTGTATGGCAGCTTCCCGGGGCACCTCTCCAAAATTCAGGACCAGTACCACACCATCTACCTGGGTAGCTAATACCAGGGCATCGGTAACCGCAATAACCGGAGGAGAATCAAAGATGACAAAGTCAGCTTGCTCCTGTAATTCTTTTAGCAGTTCTTTCATCTTGTTAGAGCCGAGCAATTCGGATGGGTTGGGGGGAATAGGACCGCTAGGAATAAAATACAAATTAGGATCAACATCACTCATTTTTCGCATGACATCTTTTATCTTTTTATCTTCTACTAAAATATTGGTGAGCCCGGTTTTATTGTCCTGTTCGAATATCTTGTGAATAGTTGGTTTACGCAAGTCAGTATCCACCAGAATTACTTTGTATTTATCCTGAGCCATAGTTAAGGCTAAATTTATGGAGATTGATGATTTTCCCGCTTCCGGAATGGGGCTGGTGATGAGCAGGGTTTTTATCGGTTTATCCAAGCTGGAAAATTTTATATTAGTTCTCAAGGTACGGAAGGCTTCACTGATAGGAGATTTGGGGTCGTTTTGTACCACAAAGATATTTTCGAAGTCTTTTCGTTCAAATTGTTTTAGTTTTAGTTTTAAAACCAAATTGGTTCACATCCTTTAGATAGTATTTAGTCGTTAGTATTTAGTAGGTTCTTTTTCTTTTAGTTTTTAGAGTAACTTTAGGGATTAGGCCTAAGACAGGTAATCCCAAGTAGCGCTCTATGTCATCTGTTGTTTTGATGGTGTTATCCATATATTCTAAGAAGAATACCAGCATTACACCAAGCATCAAACCAAGGATCCCGCCGATAGCCAGGTTTAATTTTTTATTCGGTTTGATGGGGTCTTGGGGAATACGCGCTTTATCTATTATCCTGATATCTCCTAATTCCATGACTTCATTGATACGGGCTTCCTGATATTTCTCCAGTAAGATAATATAAATATTTTCCGATACCTTTACCGCCCTTTCCAGGCGGGCGAGATTTAATTCTTTGTCCGGTAGTTTCTCTAAACGGCTCTCGTATTCTTTTACCGAAGAAGAAAGGGATTCTTTTTTGGTCTGTAAGGAAATTAAGTTGGTTTCCAAACTAACTACTTGAGCCAGAAGATTCTGATAGATAGGATTTCGGGTAGATACTTTTGAGCCAACGATCTCTGCTACTTTTTCACTAACCATATTTTTTATCTCTCTGATCTTGATCTCTACCTCTGATACCTGAGGACTTCCTTTGGAATATTTTTCCAATAAAGTGGGGAGCTGGATCTCCAAAGCAGTTAATTGGCTTTGCAGTGCCTGGACCTCCGGATTGGTGGTAATGGTTTCCGAAGAGATATAGGTTTCGGATTGTTTTGCCAGCTGGCGGTGGACTTCGGCCAATTGTGCCTTTGCTTCTACGATCTGATTATTGACGTCTATTTCCTGTGATTGGAAATTAGCCAATTGTTCAATGTTTATCTTGGTCTCTTCATCAAGATATAGAATATTTTCCTGCCTTTTATATTCTAATTTTGCTTCTTCTACCCGTTTTAACTCCGTTTCTTTTTCAGTAAGCTGTTCTTCAATGAATTTTTTCGCTTCACTTGCCCGTGAGCGGTTGGTAGAACGTGATTCTTCCACAAAGACACTGGCTGTGTTATTGGCAATGATCGAGGCTAATTGGGGATTGATATTTTCGGCGTTGATCTCTATTATATTGGTGTTTTTTAAAGAATTGACGGTTATTGATTCTCTTACTTGGGTGATGATGTCTTCTTCTTCTAAGGCGTAAGCTGTCGTTCCCTCCTCATGGTCATGGTTATCTCTTATTCCTAATAATATGGAGGCGGCAAAATTCTTCAGATGTAATATATCCAATACATTAATTAACCATCGGAAGGTTTCTATTTTTCTTGAGAAATTTTGTTCTTCTGCTTCTTTAAAAACATCAGGAGGTAATTTTTCTGCTACTCCTTTAGCAATACTATAACTTTTTAAGATCTCAATCTGGGTTTCTATTTCATCTGCCTGTCCAAAAAGGAGGTTACCTTCGGCACTGCCAAAGATAGCCTGAGGACTATTGGTTTTAGAAAGCAGTACCGTAGTGGTAGCTTTATAAATGGGTGACATAAAAAAATTGACGATCAAGACCATGATGATGGCAGTTACGGTTACTGTGAATATAGTCCATTTTCTTTTACGTAAAACTCGTATGTAGTCTTGCAGGGAGATTTCTTCTTCTTCCAAAAATATCAACTCCTTAGAGGTAGTATTTGGTTAAAATTAGCGTATAGTAATAGCGGATAGTTATAGCGCGGGTTACAAGTGTAAGTTAAATACCATAAGATCCGTTTTTAGTTTTAAAAAGTTACAAGATGCGAGTTGTAAGTTGCAAGTTAAGAAAAATACAAAAAACAAATAAAGATATAAGATACGGGTCGGATAAATCCGACCCCTTGTACGATAAGAATATCTAAATTATCAACTAAATATGTTAGTATGATACTGGAAGAGTTTGTAGTTGATTAGGTCATCCGACCCCTGGAGCAATCATCT
>DSEL01000117.1 GCA_011056645.1 Candidatus Atribacteria bacterium | reverse complement strand
TCATTAAGGTATACTTTCTGGTAGTAAGGAGTATTATCAGCTTCAGGAACATATGGTTCGTAACTATTTAGAGCAGTTTGATAATAATCGATAAAACTAAGCATATTATAACGAATCGATTTGCAACTGACCCGTTAAAGACATAATTCGATTTAATGAGTAATTTGAGGAGTCAGTTGCAAGGCGGGGTTGATCTAAGTCCCTTTAGCAAGACAAGGTTGGCTATGTTTAGAGATATTTCCTATGGATTTTGCATTTTGATTTAGAATTTACATTTGAGGATATTCCAAATATAAATTCTAAATATATTCTGAAAATTTTTCATTTTTTCACTAATTTAGACAGATATTATTTTAGATTTTCTATCCGTTTACATTCATAAATTATATTTTGAACATACCAATGCCCCGGACATCCATGTCTTAAAAATCATGCTGCTGTTTTACTAAATAGTTCTTTTAAAGGCGGCGGACGGCCGATGGTTTTACAACCGATGCATACCATAGGCTTACCGCAGTCCGGACACAGCATGACATGACTAATAAAAAAGTCATTAATTTTATGTCTGGTATAAGCTTCATATTTAGCATTGAGTAAAAGCCTGATCCGGTTAAACAGTAATTTTCTTTTCGGGTGCAGAAATCCATAATAACGTACTTTTTGAAATCCTCTGGGAAGAATATGCTGCAGGAATCTGCGTATAAATTCAAACGCCGGCAAAGTCATGAATTTTTCATTTCCATTGTCCCGATCTTTATACCTGAATGTTACCATCCCGTTTTTGCAGGATACAATGCGTGTATCACTGATGGCAATACGGTAAACATACTGAGCAAGATATTTGATAGCATGAATTCCGCTGCCCACGCTTTTGCCATGAACCACCCATTTTCCGTTAAAACAATCGTTTGGTATTTTGTCTTTTAACGCCGTTTGTTTTAATGCATTTTTTAGTTTATAACAGAATAAACGCGACAGAGCTCTGACATGGATGAGAAAGCCATCTCTGGCATAACGTAATACCTGTTTTTGTGAATCAATAGCGATGCCGGGGATGATATAATGGATATGGGGATGATAGCCCAGTATTTGCGTCCAGGTGTGTAGTATTCCAATCATCCCAATTTTCCCGCCGATAAAGCGTTTATCTTTAGCCAGTATTTGCAGACATTGGCTGGAAACATTAAACAGGATATTATAAAATAATTTTTGATGACTTCCGGCTAAGGTCCGTAACTGCTTTGGAATGGTAAAAGTAAACAAGAAATATTCTACAGCTAAGAGTTTTTCCTGCTGAATATTAACCCAATTCTGGGTTTTGTCTTTCTGGCATTGCGGGCAGTGACGGTTACGGCAGGAATTATTTATATAATGGATTTTCTTACAGTTGGGACAATACCATTCATGCCAGCCCAAATGGGCGCTTTTGCACAGCAGAATATCCCGCATCACTTTCTTATGTGAAGGCAGCATATTATTTTTGTAACGTTCCAGATATTCCAGACCGTGCCTCCTTAAGACGTCGGCCAGGGTGGTCATAGCTGATCCATCAACTTATTTATGATAGCCGTGGGTTCGGGTAGTTTCAGATTAATCATCCGGCAATAGATCATAGTGGTTCTCGGATCGCTGTGTCCAAGGTATTCCTGTACAAAGCGCAGATTAACGCCAGCCTCTAAAAGGTGAACGGCGTAGGCATGACGCAGGTGGCGGACGCTGACAAACTTTAATATTTTAGCTCTTTTGCAGGCCTGTTTAAATGGTATCTGGATGCTGTTATCAGGTAAAGGCCTTTTGGTTGTGCTTAGTTTATTATAGCCTCTGCCTGGGGCTGGGAATAACAGAAGCGGATTACGGTGGGTCTTCCAATGCTGTCTTAAAATATCCAACGTTTTCTGTGGCAGGGGTATATAACGGTCTTTAGATCCTTTGCCATTCTGAATATGCACGAACATTCTCTGCGAATCAATATCACTAACCTTAAGATGAGTTGTTTCTCTGAGTCTTAATCCCAGGGAATACATGGTAAAAAGACAGGCATAGTGATAATTTGATTTTACATTATTAAATATACGTTTTACTTCCTCGCGGCTTAATACCGGCGGCAGCTTCTTTTCTTTGGGCGGGCGAACAAATTTGATGGTGGTCCAGTCACGCTTAAGAGTGAATGTAAAGAAATGTTTTATTCCGCAGATGGCGATAGTACTTGCAGTTCTCGACCATTTTCGTATATTTTTATTGTAAAGAAAATACCGGCGTAGTTCATCTTCATTGATCTGATCCGGTGATTTATGATAATGTTCCGATAAAAGTTTTACAGCCCGGACATAGGCTTGAATACTGCGCTCGGCAAAACCGCGCAGTTCGAGGTCCTGGTTAAAGCGTTGAAGTAAATCAGTCATGATATATCTCCTTTTATAAAAAGTAAAAGTCTTGCATAGGTATATTATGACTGATTATAAATAGATAGAAATATAGATATGAATGAAAAAAGTGTCCCGATGAAATCGGGACTTAGTTCAACCCATCGCTCAAGCCGAACCGATCACGCGTCCGGGTCTCCGAAAAGTCCATTGCTACAGGAGGATCATCGGCTGGCAGCTTAGCTCAGTCGGTTAGCCATTTTAGGTGATAAATTTCTTATGAATATAGTATTTGATAC
>DSEL01000116.1 GCA_011056645.1 Candidatus Atribacteria bacterium | reverse complement strand
TTATTATACTTACCGGCTACATCCTTTGTCAAGAAATATTTATTCAGCAGACAGTATAAACAGTCATTAATCATTCGCATGAAATACAGGTTTTCAGCTAATAGTGATAAGATGTAAAACCAAATTTAATTTTAATATTGAGCTGCTATATCAATTTAGTTGATTGGTGATTTATTTTAATTTTACTTTTTCAACCAAATAATCATACAACTAAACAAATAACCAACTCTTAACTAGAGTGAATGCATGTGATACGATTCACGAGATAGGGACTTGACTTCTACCTTCTATTTTCTTAACTTGATTCTCAAATAGTCGACACCAACGACACCGATTCTAATTTTGACATAAATAAATGAGCATGCTATAATTTATTTGGCTTTTCTAGAGTCAAAGGAATGGTGTAATGGTTTGAAGATCAAGGTTTTGAATAAGATAAATTTATTCTCGCATTCAATGTCAAATTAAGCCAATTTAATATATTTTCTATAAGATAAAATGGAAAATATAAAAAGGGGAGGTGATAGTTCTAAAATTTCGTATAATAAAATAGCGCATAGAAGGAGGAAATAACTATGCCAGCAAAAAGAATTTTAAAATTTATTTTTATTGTTGTTGGCGCAGTGATAGGCTATTGGGTGTATGATAAATTCTATATTATTTCTGACTTATATATTAATTATGATATTTTATTCAGTATCTTAGCAATAGCCCTTGGGGGAACGGTAGGTTTTTTGTTCTCCTTTTTATTTAATGCCAAAATCCAAACCGTATTTTCAGAAATTATTGGTTATTTGCAACAAATGCCCACCCAAAACTTTGCTGCAGCTACCATTGGATTAATTATTGGTCTTATTATTGCAAACTTGTTAGCTTATTCACTCTCATTTATTCCCATAATTGGTTCTTATCTTCCTATTATATTAAGCGTAATACTGGGGGCATTAGGAATAAATATGGGAGTTAATAAAAAAGATGAAATATTTAATATTTTGGGATTTTTCAAAAATATTAATAAAGTAAGAAGAAAAGAAAATAATAGACAGTTTGTCCATCCGAAGATCTTAGATACGAGTGTAATTATTGATGGCCGTATTTTAGATATTTGCCAAACAGAATTTTTGGAGGGCGAGTTAATCATCCCCCGTTTTGTTTTGTCAGAGCTCCAGCATATTGCTGATTCTTCAGATTCTTTAAAAAGGAACCGAGGGCGACGAGGTTTAGATGTACTTAATAAAATGACTAAAATTAAAAAGAATAAGGTAAAAATTATTGGCAAAGATTATAGCGAACCCAAAGAAGTCGACGCCAAGATAATTAAACTTGCAAAAGAAATTAATGCCAAAGTGATAACTAACGATTATAATTTGAATAAAGTTGCCCAGCTTGAAGGCATTCCTGTTTTAAATATTAATGATTTGTCTAATGCCTTAAAAGCAGTTGTCTTGCCTGGCGAGGAGATGAATACCCAAATAATCAAGGAAGGTAAAGAACCAGAACAGGGGATTGCATATCTTGATGACGGTACCATGATAGTAGTGGAAGACGGACACAAATATATGGGGAAAAAAGTGAATATTTTAGTAACGAGTATTTTGCAAACTCCTGCCGGCAGGATGATATTTGGCAGGGTAAAAAGTGTAATGGATAAAAAAGCTAATGAATTTAAAAATGTAGTTAGGTTATCTTCGAGAAAATGAAATTCGTATTTGGTATATGGTGAATCGGATCTCGTAAAGAAGCCAGTAGTCAGGAGCCAAATTAGTATTTAGTATTAGTATATAGTAAAGAGATAATAAGATAGGAAGCAGAAATCAAAAGACAAGAAATAGAAAGGTGATTAATAGAGCTTATTTTTACTGAAAATCGTAAACTGTGAATTTGTTTTTGTTACTCTAACGAACTATTCACTAACAACTAATTTAGCTGGGAGACCGGCAGGCTGGGTTAGTGATAAACCAACTAATTAAAATAAATTATGATTTGAAAAGGATCAAAAATGACGTTAAAAATATACAATACTTTAACCAAGAAAAAAGAGGAGTTTATTCCCCTTAAAAAAGGCCAAGTGGGTATGTATGTTTGTGGGCCTACGGTTTATAATTATATTCACATAGGGAATGCTCGACCTTTTGTAATTTTTGAAGTGGTTAGAAGATTCTTAAAATTTAAGGGATATAAAGTAACCTACGTACAAAATCTAACTGATATTGACGATAAAATGATCAATAAAGCCAAAGAACTCAAGACTACAGTCTCGGAATTAGCGGAGAAATTTATTCAAGAGTATTTTATCGATGCTGATTTTCTTCAGATAAAAAGAGCTGATATCCATCCTCGAGCCACAGAACATATCAAAGAAATAATAGAACTGGTAAAAGGATTAGAAGAAAAAGGATATGCTTACGAAATAGACGGTGATGTGTTCTTCAATGTAGCTAAATTTAAGGATTATGGAAAATTTTCCGGCCAGAACATTGAAGAATTAAAAGAAGGAGCAAGAGTAGAAGTAGACGAAAGAAAGAAGGAGTCCATAGATTTTGCCTTATGGAAAAGAATGAAGGAAGGAGAACCTGCCTGGGAAAGCCCCTGGGGGAAAGGAAGACCTGGTTGGCATATTGAATGTTCTGCTATGTCGATGAAATATTTGGGAGAAAGCTTTGATATTCATGCCGGTGGCTCAGATTTAATTTTTCCTCATCATGAAAATGAAATTGCTCAAAGCGAAGCTTATACTAACCAACAGTTTGTAAGGTATTGGATGCACAATGGTTACCTTTGCTTAGATAACCAGAAAATGTCTAAATCTTTAGGGAATATAATGAGTGTAAGAGACATTAGCCAGAAATACCAAGGAGAAATAATTCGTTATTTTATCCTTTCTGCTCATTATAGGAATCCGTTTAATTTTAGCGAGGAACAGCTTCAGCAAGCAAAGAGCAGTCTGCAGAGATTAAATAATACAATTTTTAATGTGATGCATTTTTTAAAAGAGGGTAAATTTAGAAAATCAAAAGATAAAAAGGATGAATTGATTTTAGAAAAAAGAAAAGAGAACACTCAGAAATTTATTGAAGCTATGGATGATGATTTTAATACCCCTGTTGCCCTTAGCTGTTTATTTAGTTTTGCCAGAGAGGTCAATATTTATCTGCGTTCTGCGAGGGCTAAAAATAAAGATGTGTTAGAAGACATTCTTAAATACTATCAGGAGTTAGGCGGTGAAATACTGGGAGTTTTAAAGGTTTTTGGTCAGGAAGAAAATTTCGAGAAAGAAATAAAGAAATTAATCGAAGAGAGAGAAGAGGCAAGAAAAAAAAAGGATTGGATTAAATCAGATCAAATCAGAGATGTATTGAAGGAAAAAAGAATATTGCTTGAAGATACCCCTGAAGGGGTAAGATGGAAAAAAATATGAGTGACATGTCTAGTATCTCGTGAAGAGTATCTCGTAAAGAAGCAAATAATTAAAGATATTATAATTGAATATATAAAAATTATTTCTCTAACGAGATGCAAGATAATAGATACGAGATATTAGAGTAATAATATATGCTAAACGCTGCCCGCTATACGCTATATAAGATTTCCAAGGAGGAACAATTCATGAGCTTAAAAGAAGGGGACAAGGGTTTTATTAATTACCGGAATTGTGACGATGAAGAACTTATTTACTTAGCTTGTCAGGGAAATTTGTTAGCAGAAGATTGCTTGATTAATAGATATAAGAAATTGGTAAAGATAAAAGCCCGCTCGTATTTTTTGGTTGGTGCTGATACGGAAGATATCATTCAGGAAGGAATGATTGGACTTTACAAGGCAGTACGAAATTATCAATTCAAGAAACTTTCCTCATTTAAAGCATTTGCTGAATTATGTATTACTCGACAGATAATTACTGCTATAAAAAGTGCTACCCGTCAAAAACATATACCTTTAAATTCATATATATCTCTTAATAGGCCAATTTATAATGAGGATTCCGACCGAACCCTGTTGGATATTGTAGACAATGCGAATATTAATGATCCTCAAGACTTATTTTTAAATAGTGAAAAATTAAATCACCTTAAATCGAGAATAAAAAGGATATTATCAGAATTAGAAAGAGATGTTTTGGAATCTTATTTAGATGCCAAATCTTATCAAGAAATTGCAGCTGATTTGGGAAGACATGTAAAATCGATAGATAATGCCTTGCAAAGGATAAAAAGGAAATTAGAATTAATTAATAAATAGTTTTTAAAAAGATTGACTTAATTATAAAAAATAATTATAATGTGTAAGATTGCCGATGTAGCTCAGTTGGCAGAGCAGCTGATTTGTAATCAGCAGGTCATCCGTTCGAACCGGATCATCGGCTCCATACAAGGCATAATAAAATAGATTCTCTTAAATAGTAAATCGTATCCCGCAAAGATAAAAAAAGATTTACGAAATGCAATGGGGAGGTACCAAAGTGGTTAAATGGAGCGGACTGTAGATCCGTTGGCTGAACGCCTTCGAAGGTTCGAATCCTTCCCTCCCCACCACTCTAAAAATATTACGCCCGCGTAGCTCAGTCGGAAGAGCGCATCCTTGGTAAGGATGAGGTCACCAGTTCAATTCTGGTCGTGGGCTCCAGTTAGTTAGACAAATATACAGATACATTTTTTTGTATTTAAGGAGGAAAAATCAAATGGCAAAAGAAAAATTTGTTAGAACTAAACCCCATATTAATGTGGGTACTATCGGTCATGTTGACCATGGTAAAACCACCTTGACCTCGGCTATCACTAAATATCTAGCCCACAAAGGCCTAGCCCAGGTAAAGGAATTTGATGATATCGATCGTGCTCCCGAAGAAAAGGAGAGGGGGATTACCATCTCGGTTTTTCATGCCGAATACGAGACCGAAAAGAGACACTATGCCCATATCGATTGTCCGGGACATGCTGATTACATCAAGAACATGATTACCGGAGCAGCCCAGATGGACGGAGCGGTCCTGGTAGTATCTGCTGCCGATGGCCCCATGCCCCAGACCAGAGAGCATATCCTTCTCGCCCGCCAGGTAGGAGTCCCCTATATCGTGGTCTTCCTGAATAAGGTAGATATGGTAGATGACCCCGAACTGATCGAATTGGTAGAGATGGAAATCAGAGATCTTTTAAATGAATATGAATTCCCCGGAGATGATATCCCGGTTATCAAAGGCTCAGCCTTGAAGGCCATGCAGGCTACCGATGTCAATGATCCGGCCTATAAGGCCATTGCTGAATTGTTAGAGGCGATAGATAACTATATTCCTACTCCTAAACGAGAAATGGATAAACCCTTCCTTTTGTCGGTAGAAGATGTCTTTTCTATCACCGGCCGTGGGACGGTAGCTACCGGTAGGTTGGAGAGAGGATTAGTCAAGGTGGGAGATCCGGCCGAGATAGTGGGGCTTGCTCCCAAGGTACGTAAGACCGTAGTCACCGGAGTAGAGATGTTCCGTAAGACCATGGATCAGGCTGAAGCCGGAGACAATATCGGTCTTCTTTTGCGAGGCATCGATAAAGAAGATGTAAAAAGAGGACAAGTAGTCGCAGTTCCCGGTAGTATTACCCCCCATACCAAGTTCAAAGGGGAGATGTACGTCTTAACCAAAGAAGAAGGAGGCAGACATACGCCTATCTTCAGCGGTTACCGTCCCCAGTTCTACTTCAGAACTACGGATGTAACCGGAACCGTCACTCTTCCCGAAGGGGTAGAGATGGTTATGCCCGGGGATAGAGTCACTATTAGCGGGGAATTGATTACTCCTATCGCTATGGAGAAACAGCTCCGCTTTGCTAT
>DSEL01000115.1 GCA_011056645.1 Candidatus Atribacteria bacterium | reverse complement strand
GGTTCCAGTCGTTTAGTTGACCTTGCCTACTACAAACTCATCCAGTATCATGGTAACATATTTTATTAATCTATTAGATATTGTTATAGTACAAGTCGTTAGTATTTAGTGAATAGTGAATAGTATTTAAGATTAGAGTGCAGATAAAGTTTTTAGGTTAATTAGGACAAGCATCTTATTGAACCGAAACTATGCTATACTAATTGTTAACGACTATTCACTAACGACTAGTTAAGAGGTGATTTTATAAATGAAAGAAGCCTTATTTTATGAATTAATCGACAAAGATAAGGGGATTATAAAATGTTTGCTTTGCCCCAAAGAATGTTTGATAAAGAAAAATCAAGTTGGTTTTTGTAGAGCTCGAAAAAATATAAATAACACACTTTATTCTTTAATCTATTCCAAAATTTCCTCTTACGGTATAGACCCCATTGAAAAAAAACCGCTCTATCATTTTTATCCCGGGACGATGGTTTTATCATTGGGGACTATAGGGTGTAATTTTGCTTGTACTTTCTGTCAGAATTGGACTATTTCCCAAGCAAATATAAAAGATTTTAAAGCCGAAGAATTATCACCCGAAATGGCAGTACAATTAGCCTTACGTAATAATTCTCCGGCAATATGTTATACTTATTCTGAACCTCTGATCTGGTATGAGTACCTTTTAGAAACCGCCAGGTTAGCTAAAAAAAATAACTTAAAAAACATATTAGTTACCAATGGATTTATTAATCGTGAACCTCTTATTAAACTGTTGCCTTTTATTGATGCCATGAATATTGACCTTAAATCTTTCCGAAATTCCTTTTATAAGAAATACTGTAAAGGGAGTCTTTTCCCTGTACTTAATACTATTGAGCTTTCAAAAAAATATTGTCACATAGAAATAACTAATCTGATCATTACCGGATTAAACGATGATGAAGAGGAGATCAAAGAAATGGTGGATTGGATTTCTTCTCTAAGTAAAGATATCCCTTTACATTTTTCTCGTTACTTTCCCTGTTACAAGATGGATATTGAAGAAACACCTCTTTCCGCCTTATATAAAGCTCGGGATATTGCCCAAAAAAAATTAAAATATGTCTATCTGGGAAACATCTGGGATGAGGAAGCAAGTACAACTTATTGTGGAAATTGTAAAGAAATTTTGATCAAACGGAGTGGTTATAATATGATAAATTCTGGAATAGATAAAGATGGAAAATGTAAATATTGTGGAGAAAAAGTGGTTTATTTTTAGTTGTATTAAAAAGCAAGCTTAACCAGTAAAGAAGCAGTTTTTTTTTAGCTAGTTAAAGGGTTCAGGATAAATCCCAGACTAGCTAACTAATGAACCAACTAATAAATCGGTCAATCGGTTAATTATATTATATTGTATCTTGAATTTAATACTAACAACTATTCACTATTCACTAACGACTAATTTAATCGGCCAATTAACAACTAAGATATCTCCAATAAATATAAATGAAAGCGATGATAAGATCAAGCAACATCAAGGGGAAAGCTATTTTAGTAAAATACCAGAAAGGGATAGGTTGTTTATTCTTTTCGGCAATGTCCGCGACTATTAAATTTGAGGCTGTTCCTATTAAGGTACCATTCGCTCCAATATTTGCTCCCAAAGCAAGTGCCCACCATAATACTGTTACTGATGGTCCAAGATGGCGAGAAATATTTTCAATTACAGGAATAGCTAAAGCTATTATGGGAATATTATCAAAAAAGGAAGATGTAAAAGTAGAAACCCCTAATATAGTGTAACTAAAAAGATTTATCCTTCCATCACTGAGACTTAAGAGCTTGGAAGATACAATTTTAATAAGGCCATTTTCTTCTAAAGTACCTGCCAAGATATTTAATCCGATTAGAAAGAAAATGATCCTCCAATCAATTTGAGCATAAATTTCGTCAGGTTTATTGTGGCTAACAAAGAGGAGAATGATGGCTCCTAATAAATAAATAATAGCCAAATCTAAGTTGAATAGATGCGAGAAAAATGAAACTATTATTGTAATTCCCAAGATAAATATAGAATTTTTAAATAGAGGAGGATTAGTAATCGCCTTCCTTTCATCAATTTTATTAAGATGAAGAATAATAT
>DSEL01000114.1 GCA_011056645.1 Candidatus Atribacteria bacterium | reverse complement strand
ATAAAGAAGGGATAAGAAAAAACCAGGTATGGATTGACAATGGTTTGATTAGGGTTTACTCTCCGCCTGAGCCTGGAAAGGTTTTAATAAATAAAATAAAAAATTGGATAGAGTACGAAAACAGTAACTCCATTGATCCATTAATTAAAATGGCTTTATTGCATTATCAATTTGAGAGTATCCATCCTTTTTCAGATGGGAATGGACGTACTGGAAGGATTTTAAATGTATTGTTCTTGTGCCATAAAAATCTTTTAGATTTGCCTATACTATATTTATCAAAATATATTTTAGAACATAAAACCGAATATTATCGCTTATTCGCAGAAGTTACTGAACACAATAAATGGGAAGAATGGATAATTTTTATGTTAAAAGCTGTGGATGAAACTGCTAAATTTACTTTAGCAAAGGTGAATAGTATTTATGATTTGTTTAAAGAAACCCAAGAAATTGTCAAGGGAAAAGCGAGTGACATCTATTCATATGAGCTGGTAGAATTGCTATTCCAACAGCCATATTGTAAGATTAGTTTTTTGGTTGAGCATAAAATTGCTTCGAGGAATACAGCAAGCAAATATTTAAATAGACTGGTTAATCTTGGAATATTAGAAAGAAAAGAAGAAGGAAGAGTGGTCATCTATCTTAATAAAAGATTGTATCAAGTATTATTAAAGTCTTAATAATTGCACAATATATACGATATCTTGTGCAAAATAATCGAATATGCACAACGGTAGTGCTTATTTAATTTTAATATGGACAAGGGATAGATAGATATTTCTTTAACCTCTCCTCTTGCAAAGACCTATAATCTATAAAAGAAACAGGGGACGTTGTTCTCTGTATCATTTTAAAAGAAGATTTTAGTATATTTTTCAGTCTATTTAAAATGAATAGAAGAAAAGCTTGAATCTTGACTTAACAAAAAGCCAGGCTTAGATTTAATTTTATCACATGATGTCTTTTCAGTTAGTATTTAAAATCTTATTCATAGGTTTTTAAAATATTCTTTAAGAGGAGATAAATTGTGGAAAATATAATATCTTTATATGAAAAGTTAGGATTATTTTATTTCGGAAAAGAAGTTGATCCAAAAACCCTTGAAACTACCGATAACCTTCTTCTTTACAAATCAAACAATTTTACCACTCATGCTGTTATTATAGGAATGACCGGAAGCGGAAAAACAGGTCTGGGGATCGGCATCATAGAAGAGGCAACCCTGGATAAAATTCCCTCTATTATCATTGACCCTAAGGGTGATATGGGAAACCTTCTTCTTGCTTTTCCTGATTTAAAATCAGAGGATTTTGAAGCATGGATAGATCCGGAGGAAGCTCAAAACAAAGGAATGGATCCAAAAAATTATGCAGCAGAAGTGGCGAGCAGTTGGGAAAATGGATTAAAAAGCTTCTATCAGGATAAAAGTAGAATAAAACTTTACAAAGATAATGCTGATTTCACTATTTACACTCCGGGAAGTTTAACCGGAATTCCCCTATCAGTTTTAAGCAGCTTTGACGTACCTTCTGAAGATATCCTTGACGATCCCGACACCTTTTCCTCCATCATTAATTCCACGGTTATGGGTCTTTTAACCCTAATTAATATAAAGGCAGATCCTTTGTCAAGTAAAGAGTATATGCTGCTTGCCACTATTTTTTCCTACTTCTGGAAAAAGAAAAAAAGTCTTTCCTTGGAAGAATTAATCGGTTATATAGTAAATCCCCCCTTTGAAAAGGTAGGGGTACTTAATTTGAAGATTTTTTATCCACAGAATGAAAGACTTAAATTGGCTATGCTTTTAAACAATGTTATGGCAAGCCCCGGATTTTCAATGTGGACAGAGGGAGATGCCCTGGATATTCAAAAACTCCTTTATACCAGAGAGGGGAATCCCAGAGTTAGCATTCTCTCTTTGGCTCACCTTGATACTGCCCAGAGAATGTTTTTCCTAACTTTATTTTTAAATAAATATATTAGCTGGATGAGACAACAAAGAGGGACACCATCTCTGAGAACAATACTATATATGGATGAAATTTTTGGCTTCTTCCCGGCGACTTCAAACCCACCTTCTAAAAAACCGATGCTCATTCTTTTAAAACAGGCAAGAGCTTATGGCGTTGGGGTGGTTCTAGCCACTCAAAATCCAGTTGACCTTGATTATAAAGGACTTTCAAATATAGGAAGTTGGTTTTTGGGAAAACTTCAGACCAAGCAGGACAAAGACAGAGTAATGGATGGACTCATCAAAGATAGCGCAGATTCTCTCAGTAAAAGCGAAATAGAATCGTTGCTTTCTAATATGAAAAAGAGGACATTCCTCCTTAAAAGTGTACATCTTGACCATCTTTCTCTTTTTCAGACCAGATGGGTTTTATCCTACTTGAGAGGCCCTCTTTCAATGCCTGAGATTAAAAAATTAATGGCAGAGAAAAATAAACTTTTCAATAAAAGGGAAGCAGAAAAAGAGCAAAGCACTGTCCAGGAAGATAGTACCATATCAAATAAAACTACTTCTCTTCCTCTAATCTCAGATAAAATCCAACAATATTTTTTAAATAACGCCCCTTATAATGAGGAAATTATCTTTGAACCTAAAATACTATTAAAAGGGAAAATAAGATTTTACAGTGAATCTAAAGGAATTGATGAAAAAGAAGAAGTATTTTTAAAGCTCCCTATTGATGAAAATACCACTGAAATCAATTTTGAAAAGGGCATGCCAATCAATGATGATGTTAGTCTTTACGATACTAAATCTCCCGAGAATGCTAAATTTTACCCGCTCCCATTTTTCATAGAAGAGATGAAAGATTTTACGACCATAGAGAATGAATTTAAAGATTCTCTTAGCCGGACAAAGAAACTTGACTTATATACCACTAAAGAATTTAAACTTTTATCCAAACCGGGGGAAGATCTTTCTTCTTTTAAGGGAAAGATTATAGAACTTTTAAGAGAAAGGAAAGAGGAAGAAGTTGATAAATTAAGGGTAAAATTTAAAGGAAAAGAGGAGAGTCTTCAGAAAAAATATAATAGGCTCCTGGAAAAGTTGTCAAAAGAGGAAACGGATACAAAAACTATCACTACAGAAAGCGTTTTATCGATTGGTGCTACTGTGCTTGGGGCATTTCTGGGAAGAACAAAAGTAGGAAATTTAAGCAGTGGCATGACCGGATTAAGAAGGGCAAACAGAATTTTTAAGGAGAAAAAAGATGTCAGTTTTGTAAAGAATCAAATTGAAGAGCTTACTAAAGAAATTGATAAATTAGAAGGGGAACTTAATGAAAAAATAGTAGAAATTTCTGATAAATTTAATGTAGACAATTACGAAATTGAAACTATTAGCCTTCAACCAAGAAAAACTGATATATCTAATTTAAGCGTTTCTCTTCTTTGGGAATCAAGATAAATGTATTAAAAGTTTGTTTTAATTTAATTAATATTTTTAAAAATGATAAAAAGGAGGACATGAGTAGTGTTTAAGGAATTTAAAGAATTTGCCATGCGGGGGAACGTAATCGACATGGCAGTAGGTATTGTCATTGGTGCTGCCTTCGGTACTATTGTGAAATCATTAGTTTCCGATATCATTATGCCGCCTATT
>DSEL01000113.1 GCA_011056645.1 Candidatus Atribacteria bacterium | reverse complement strand
ATAGAGAATCATTACAAGATTACCTACTATTTCAATTAAGTACAGCGGTAAGTAGTGATATTGATTATAAAATTGGAGAGTATTTAATAGGCAGCATAGACGATAACGGCTATTTAAGTGTTGGTTTAAATGATATTTCTCTTGATTTAAATATCAAAAGGGATAAAATAAAAAAGATATTATCTTTAATTCAAAGTTTTGAGCCGACCGGAGTGGGAGCAAGAAACCTACAAGAATGCCTATTGATCCAGATGAAATATCTGGATATTAGAAATAAAAACATTAAGAAGATTATAAAGTACCATCTACATGATTTAGCTCGAAAATCATTTAAGAAAATTGCTCGAGAGCTTAAAATATCCGTGCCTGAAGTTCAGTCTTTGGCTGATGTAATTAAAAAATCGTTTGACCCTAAGCCTGGTAGAAAAATGGGGAACTTTAAAGATGCTAAATATATAATTCCCGATTTACTAATCATAAGGAAAAAAGGAGGTGGGTATAGAGTAATTTTTAATGATAGCTATTTACCCGAAATAGAGATAAATAATAGCTATAAAACGATTTTAGAGGCGGGAAAAAATGTTTCTCCTGATGACAAAGAAAAATTAATCAAAAGAGAAAGGATTCCTGAGCAGGAGAGGGAAGATGCAAAAAGATATATAGAGGGAAAATTAAATTCTGCTAAGTGGTTAATTAAAAACATAGAACAGAGAAAGAAAACTATATATCGTATTGCTGAAACTTTAGTAGAATACCAGAAGGATTTTTTAGATCAAGGAATTTTATATATAAAACCACTAACCTTAAAGAAATTAGCAAGCAGATTAGGAATTCACGAATCTACCGTATCAAGGGCAGTCCAAAACAAAATAGCACAAACACCTCGAGGACTTCTTCAGATGAAATTTTTCTTTTCTAAAGGAGTGGATAAAGAAAGTGGAAACACCATCTCTACCGATAGGATAAAAAAACTAATAAAAGAATATGTAAATAACGAAAATTGTCTTAAACCATATAGTGATCAGAAGCTAACAGGCCTCCTAAAGGAAAAAGGCGGGGTAAATATTTCTCGGCGAACAGTGGCTAAATACCGAGAAATATTAAAAATACCCTCTTCTAATCTACGCAAAAGGTTTGGCATTTAAATATAAGAGTAAATAGTTAAATTGTTATCTGTTTGGTAAAATTTTTGATATTAATTAAATTGATGAAGGGGTATATGACTATTCGTTTATTAAAACAAAAAAGAGGAGGAAAAGAAATGACCATAAAAGTAGGAATTAACGGATTCGGAAGAATCGGAAGAAACGTTTTTAGAGCTGGATTAAAAGAAAAAGAAATAAATTTCGTAGCGGTGAATGATATAACCGATGCTAAAACATTAGCTCATCTATTAAAATATGATTCTGTTCATGGTACATTACCCGAAGTAAAATTAGAAAATGACAATATTTTAGTAGGTGGGAGAAGAATGAAAGTATTGAGTGAAAGGGATCCCTCTAACCTTCCCTGGAAGGATTTGGGAGCAGAAATTGTTATTGAATCTACCGGGATTTTTAGAGATAGAGAAGGAGCTTCAAAACACTTAACTGCTGGAGCAAATAAGGTAATTATATCTGCACCGGCTAAAGGAGAGGACATAACGATAGTAGTAGGTGTAAATGAAGATAAATATATACCTGAAAAGCACCATATAATTTCCAATGCTTCCTGCACAACTAACTGTCTTGCACCGGTTGCAAAAGTTCTAAACGATATATTTGGAATTGAGAAAGGGGTTATGACTACCATACATTCTTATACTGCAGATCAGAATTTAATGGACCTACCACATAAAGACTTAAGAAGGGCAAGAGCAGCGGCGCTTTCCATGATCCCCACTACTACCGGAGCAGCACAAGCAACGAGTTTAGTGATTCCGGAATTAAAGGGAAAATTAACCGGTATGGCTTTTCGTGTTCCCACCCCTAACGTTTCTGTTGTGGATCTAGTAGTACTACTAAGCAAGAAAACTAATCCGGAAGAAATTAACCAATCTTTTAAGGAAGCTACCCAGAAAAGTTTAAAAGGTATTTTAGATTTTACTGAGGAACCTTTAGTTTCCAGAGATTTTAACGGTAATGCCTATTCTTCTATTGTTGATGGATTATCTACACTGGTAATAGATGGTAATTTAGCTAAAATTATAGCTTGGTATGATAATGAATGGGCTTATTCATGTAGAATCTTGGATCTTATAAAATATATCGGGAAATTAATATAGTACAAGTATATAGCATATAATTAAGAAAATAGTAATGAGTATATAAAAGTTAGTGCTAACAATACCCAGCAATATT
>DSEL01000112.1 GCA_011056645.1 Candidatus Atribacteria bacterium | reverse complement strand
CTGAAGAACTATAAAATACACGCTTATATTCTGGATATCTGGGAAGAGCACTATTTTTTTTGTTTATTACCGCAAATGTTTTACACAATCGGTAGTTATGTAGCCTGTCTCTATTTTCTTTTTTGCTACTATATCTTTGTCTTTAAAAAAGTTAATTTCAGCATAAGTGTTTTTATACTGATTCAATGTATCATTTACTATCCAGATGAATGAATTAGCTGATCCAATCCTCCAGATAGAGTATAAATCTTTTTACATTGTTCTGAGGTACGGGTATCACTCCAGAGGATGGCGGGTCTAATGATTACCGTCTTTTCATCAAGGAAGACTGCGCTATGCATCTACCCCGATAGGCCTATTCCTTTAATCTGGCTGGAAAAAAGTAGTGGCTCTAATCTATATTGTTACCTACTCTTATATGGAATATAAAAAACTCTATCCAAAATAAGATAAAAACAAGATAAAGAGTTTTAATTGAGTATGCCGAATGAAACGCCCTCTTGTCTTATCTTAATGATTGATTTTCAATACGCCTGCTCCCTGCATTTTCCCCTCTTTCAGGATTAATAAAGCCTGATTGGCCTCATCCAATTGAAATTCAGTTACCTTTGGGATAATCGGTATCTTTGCTGCAAGTAGCAAAAATTCCTCTGCATCCTTCCTGGTTACGTTGGCCACACTTTTAATCTCCTTCTCTTGCCATAACTGAGTCGTATAATCAAGTTGCGGAATCGGTTCTTCTTTTCGAATGGCATTAATCACTAACCGGCCTCCTTTTTCCAGGACTTTTAATGCTTCACTCACCGGGGCACCTACCGGGGTAAAGTCAATGGCACAATGTAAGAATTCGGGAGGCGTGTCTCCGGTAACACCAACCCAGTTAGCACCTAATTTTCTAGCCATGGTTTGATGTTCAACTTGACCGGGACGTGTGAAGACCATGATTCTACTTTTAGGGCATTGATAGCGAACCATCTGGATAACTAAATGAGCTGATGCGCCAAAACCAAATAGTCCTAAAACTTGATTATCCTCCATACCGCTTAAGCGTAATGCCCGATACCCAATCACCCCGGCACAAAGTAAAGGAGCAGCCTGGATGCTGGAAAATAGTTCAGGAATCAGATAAGCAAAGTTTTCATTCACTACCATATATTGAGCATAACCGCCATTAGCAGAAAATCCGGTCCATCTAGCTTGGCTACATAAATTTTCATTTCCCTTTTTACAAAAATAACACTTACCACAAGCCCAATGAATCCAAGCAATGCCTACTCGATCCCCCTTTTGATAATGTCCCGCACCTGGTCCCATTTTTTCAATTTCACCGACAATTTCATGTCCCAAAATAATGGGAAATTTCAGAGGTATTAGTCGGCCTTCAATTTCATCCAACTCTGTATGGCAAATACCGCAGGCCATCACTTTAACTAAAATTTCACCTTTCCCCGGAATGGGCACAGGAACATCGGTTAAAGTAAGCGAATGCTCATTAACCGGTGCGATTTTATTTAATATCATTGCTTTCATGGTTAATCACCTTTTCCTGTTTATAGCGTCAATAAGAATTTTCAGGTGGGATTTTTTTCCTCACTTTCTACTAAATATTCTTATCGATATATTTTATTTGTTATTACTATCAACTTTTAGAATTCCTGCATGAGCAAAATCTTCAAATTCCATTTCCCTGATAATAATTCTTACTGCTTCTTTAGGGCAATTTAAAGTTTCTGTAATTGCATCGGTAACTTTTCTCACCATTTCCCTCTTCTGTTGTACAGTTCTTCCTTTTAGTAATTCTACTTGCAAAATAGGCATAAATTAAATCTCCTTTCTTTAAGAAAATAAAAAATAGCACAACTCCCATATCTACTCAATTTAAAGGTAAAAATTCATAATATTAAATAGAATTTATCTATTTATTCAATTTATTTCATATCTTTCAATCTTACCTCGGGATTAGCACAGTTTAAGGGAAGCTTTCCTTTCATCACCCGAATTATATTTTCTTTTACCTGAATACTAATTCCTTGATAAGAAACGTCAGTTACTCCGGCAATATGTGGTGTAGCTAAGATATTGGGGTAATCCAAAATCGGATCATTTGGTTTTGGAGGCTCCTCCCAATAAACATCTAAAGCAACTCCTCCTAAATGTTTGCTATCCATAGCTTGCATTAAAGCTTGCTGGTTAATAACGGAACCTCGAGCAGCATTAAGAATAAAGGCACCTTTAGGAAGTAAAGCTAATTCCGGTTGACTAATCATGTTTTTAGTTTCTGCAGTTAGCGGTATGCAGATAAATAAATATTCTGTTTTCTTTAATAAGTGGAGTAAATCCGCCACTTCTCCTATCCAGTCTACTCCTATATTTTGAGCGGTAATTTTATCCGGTTTTTTATCGACTACTAATATCTTCATATTAAATGTTTTTAACAGTAAAGCTAAAGCCTTTCCTATGCCGCCAAAACCAATTATTCCAGCGGTACGTCCATAGAGAGCTTGCCCTAAAGGAGAACCCCAGGGATAGCCTTTTCGTACTTGTGACCTAATTTCGCAGGTTTTACGGCTTAAACAAAGAGCAGCCATAACATACCATTCAGCAACGGATTCGGCATTTCCACTTCCCGCAGTAGGTACATTGGCTACTGCTACCCGGTAACGGGTAGCACTACCAATATCTATCCCCTCCAATCCGGTTCCCCACTGTTGCACTAAACGAAGAGAAGGGGCTCTCTTAAATATTTTCTCATCTATCCTTGCCATAGCCGGAAAAATAATCTGAGCTTCTTCTGCTTTTTTGATGAGATCTTTCGCTTCTACCATTTCCAATGAAATTTCAGGCAGCACATTTTTTAGATAATCACAAACCGGAGCAAAATTTTTACCGGCTATTATTACTGTTATCGAACTACTATTTTCCATAATCAATTCTTCTCATCTCCTTTAGGGTAATTTTTTTATACCACCAGCTAATTTAAAATAAAATATTATTAACAGCTTAAGAAAATAGGATGCGTTACCCTTATTTATTCCAGTTGGACAACCAAGTTTGAGCAGTTCTATTTTTTTAAATTATTGCTATTCAATCCAGTAAAGTTTCCTCTTGAGCTATTTTCAAATTCAAGGGTATATCTGTTAAGCCCTTCATATTTTTTTCAGAATACTTACATGTTTCACTGCCCGTATATCCATACATGTTTCTGATAAATCTTATTAAGTTCACCTGCTATTATTGATAATCTTACCATCTCCACCTCGAGCGATAAATAGCTTATTTTTCCTGAAAATGTAAGAACTACTTTTAATTTTCACTGAAAAATTCTTTTTCGGCGTTTGCTGAAATAGTCTAAAAAATATAATTCCTTTTTCCTATTAGTTATCACATATCGATTGTTGAGTCGCTTCTATTCCAGCAATGAAAAATAAAGGAATGGGAATGATAACTGAGGAATTGTTCGTAATGACAAAAATGGGAATAACTAAAATCAAATAATAATAATAATTTCTTGGTAGTTACACCTACCTCTTCGGGAAAAAACTTCATCGGAGAGATAGCAGTCCCTGTCCTAACTATTCATAAAAAAAGACCTCCTGAAACAAAGGTTATTGGTAGATATTCTGGTCGGCCAGACAGAACGATTTTCGAACTTTTTGTATGAGTGAGGAAACCGAAAAGGTGTATCAAAAGTTAGAAGAAGTAATTGGTGTCTGTTAGGATTTAAAAGATAATCAAAAGGCAGAAACTTCAATTATGAAGTCCTGCCTTTTGATTATCTTGGTTCCCATTTCACCTTGATTGAAGACTGGCAGGTCATAATATACAGCCATAAAAAATTCTCTGGCAGAAGGCTTGCACCCCCTGCACCCTCCTTAAATAGTTAAATTGATAAATAGCTAAAAAGCCCGAACAGCACAGACCCGTAGTGTCCTGGCCTTGTGGCCGTAGTACTGAAAACCACTGAGAAAATTCTGGTACCGAGTGGCGGAAGCACCGCCCCCCCGACGAACTCCAGTAGTTGTCATCAGTAAAACCACCGATTGCAACTTTGTTAGTGTGCAGTTTGTCTAGTTCATCTTTCGAGGGTAAAAACCAGTCGTTATAGCCGCCTACTGTCAGGTCATTGCATAAACTTGCAGCATAGCTTCCTATTCCTTTTGTATTTACTATGGCTGTCGTATTAGCCTGCCTGGTACCTATCGCGGTACCTGTTGCACCTGTTTCCACAAAACTTCCATTGTACCATTGTATTCCTGTACTTTAGTCAGCTGTAGCAACAAGTGTTAGGCAGCAGCGTCGCTCTCTTCACCCGTTCGTTTCACCAGTCCATATGTACATACCAATCTTACAATACTCTTTAAATCCAAGCCTACGATACACTCCCATCCCCATCTGCGATGATTGCAGGATGGCCACTCGGTAACCCAGAGTACGGGCTTCCCGCAGGGGCGCTAACGTCATCGCTGTCCCACTCCCTTGCCGACAGGCTTCTGGAACGGTGGCGACATTGTAGATACCCGCTACTCCCGAACCCAGCATAAGCGTTGAACACGCAACTAGCTCTCCCTTTAGTAGACCGACGTAATGGCGCATTGGCAAGTGTAGACCGAAGCCCAGAGCTGCAGTGGAATCGAAGATGATTTTAGCGAAATAATCAGGGTAGCCGATACCGATAGTGAAAGGGTGAATCCACTTTTCCAAATCCTCTACATCTCCGACACGTTCTATCGTCAAGCCGGGTGGTACTGATAGATCAACGTTCAATGTCAACAAATCAACCGCCATACCAGGATAATCTTCAACGTAGGTCAAACCATGCGCTTCTAGATACTTTCCTAAATCGGTTGGGCGTGTAACTGGCCCAGTCCACCAACTCATAGGCATCCCCCGTGATTTGAATCGGGTTAATATCGCATCAATTCTTGCGTCAATGTCGTTTGAATCAAATTGCACACGACCGACAATGTTGCAAAGGTAGAACGGTATGTCAGTGGAGAACCAAATCATATCTGGTTCATGATGTAGCTCCGTCTGCCTGCAACATCTTGGCCAAAATTCGCCATAGTTCGAATTGGTTGGCTTCAATAGCCATAACCAGTGCTGGCGTTGATAAGTCTTTCAAGATTTCAGGCATTTGTTTGTCCCCCTCCACCTTGTTAAGGTAAAGCTGCCTAACATAAGTTTATCTGCACTATTAAACTTGCACTCTTTTATACGGCTAAAATAAGCCACGTAAAATAAAATATGGAAAATTAAGAATATCTTCTTCAAATCCTGGTATATAAAACCCTTTTGGTAATATCCAGATGATTTGATTTTTTTTACATGAGTTTATTGCTTATAATCCAATTACCAATTAAGTTATTCTTTATTAGAGAGATAATGAAAGTAAAAAAAGCACCGTATATGGCACAAGTACAATCCCCTGGGCCATGAATCAGATTCTAGATTATAACTTGAATGTCTTTACAAGAAGCACCAGGAACTTCATTAGGTCCTTCATTATTTTAGCATTGTTTATTTACGCATGTAAGCCCTTTTCCATCCGATTGATAATAGAATTTACAGCTGTTTTGGCCACTGGACCTTTAGCAAGTTGTTTCGCCATAGACAAGCGATCATAGGTTGTTCTAAGATGTTGAAATTTATCCCCTTTAAATTCGTAGATACAAAGGGCAGGAATTTGATATTTCATCCTCTCAAAACTGCCTTCTAAAATATGCTCATACACTGCTTTATCTTCTTCGGCTATAATTTTGACTCCTGACTCGATAACCTTTTGATCCGGACTTATTTCAAATCCCCATTTAAGATATTTCTTTAGCTCTTCTTTACCTTTAAATTCGCCATTTGGATTCACCCAATCGGCATCCTCTGTAAAAAAGGACAAGCTTTTTTCCAGATCCTTTTTATTCAAGGCATCTCTGAACTTCCTCATCATACTGATTAATTCTTCTTTGGACATTTTGATTTCCTCCTTTATTCATATTTTAATTCTCAATGATAAATATATAATTATGCTTATATTTTGTATATACGACATCTATCTTCAAAATCCTTCTTTTCCTACGATAAATTTATAAAAAAAGCCCTTCAGCAAAGGCCAAAGGGCTTGAATGGTCAGGCTCCCCGGGTTGGAGTCTGAAAGCGTGCTTTTATTTTATGGGATAAGGTCAAAATTCATATATACAGAATAAAGCACGGAAAATTAAGAATATCTATATCGAGTTCTAATATATAAAAGATGACTAAACAGAAAGCATTGCCATTGTTAAAGGTTAAATTTTTATTCTAGAAACTTTTACTATAATTCCAGAATCAGTCGGATCTATACACCGAACAAACTCTGTTGTTATACCATCCGGATTAAATTCTTTTTCATATGGTGTTCCTTTATACTCCCAAGGTAATGTGCCACCAAACCTAAGTACATGAATAATTCCGCTAAGGCTGTCTAACAACCAAGGGCATAATTTTCCAGAATCTTTAGGATAATTAAATTTTTGTCCAACTTGATAGCTTTTACATCCATCTCCACGATACATCCAGGCACAAATACCCTCTTTCTCAAGTTCTGGATATATTATTTTATCATCTTCTTTAGAAAGCTTCCCACCTTTTCCTTCAAATATTTCTATTTCAATCTTATAATTTTGCATTTGCTTTCCTACTATTCTATTGAATTTTTTGCCTAGTATTTGACCCTTGAATTTCTTGGAATGTATTTGAATTGTTAGAATATCTTAATAATAAAAATTACGTTTGACTTTTCAGCAAACCGTTTAGCATCATAGTATTATAGATATTCTGCTTGGATAAAAAATACGCTTATTTAATTTTTAGTACACTTTTTTCTATATACTACAAGTCTATTTAAAAATCCTTCTTTTCCTGAAAAATAATTTAAAAAAAGAAAAAGCCCTTCAGCAAAATGCCTGAAAGGCTTTGTTTGTAAGGATTTGGTCGGGGCGAGAGGACTTGAACCTCCGACCCCCTGAACCCCATTCAGGTGCGCTTCCAAACTGCGCTACGCCCCGACTTTTACATTATACTAAATGATTATAGTTATAGCAATAAAGTTTTGTTATTTTTTATAGGAATGTGGATTGGTATAAAGAGATTGCTTCATCGTAACAATCCTTGTTATGACAGTTAGAGAGAGAAGGTAAATAAACTTATAGCTTGATAAATCGTTTCCCTTCGATCTCTTTTATCAAATCCTTTAGTTCGAGATTTAGTAGCACTTCGCTTGCTTTACCGGCGGAAAGTTTACTTGCTCCAATAATATAATCGATCTGGATAGGCTCTTTGCTAATTACCTGGTAGATTCTTTTTTCTTCTTCGGTTAGAGCAGTATTTTCTTTAACCACCTTTCTATTAGTAGTTTTTTGAGGTAGCACTATATGTATTTCTTCCAAAATATCCTTAAAATTTTCTACTAATTTTGCCCCTTGTTTTATCAAATTATGAGAACCGTTGGATAAGGGAGAGTTTATATTCCCGGGTATGGCAAACACTTCCCTGCCCTGTTCGAGAGCAAAATCGGCAGTGATCAGAGCACCGCTTTTTTCAGCCGCTTCCACCACTACTGTTCCTAGACTTAATCCACTGATAACGCGGTTTCTGCGGGGGAAATTTTTCCTTTCCGGCAGGGTATAAAGAGGAAACTCGCTGATTAATGCTCCCGATCCTTCTATCTCTTCGGCCAGTCTTCTATTCTCAGGAGGATATATATGGTCAATACCGCAACCCAAAACCGCAATAGTTCGTCCATTGACTGAAATTGCACCTTTATGAGCAGCTGTATCGATTCCTCGAGCCAATCCACTTATAACGGTCAATCCTGCTAAAGCCAAATCTTTACTTAACTTTTCGGCTACCATCTTTCCGTAGTAGGTGGCCTTTCTCGAGCCCACGATAGAGATAGAATTTTTATCCGATTCCAGGATATTTCCTTTAAAATATAAAAGCGGTGGAGGGTAATGAATATTTTTTAGATTTTCGGGATATAAGAGGTCCTCTATAGTCAATACCTGGATTTTATTTTTAGATACCAAATTTAACTCCTCTTCAGGAAGGATATTGTTTTTTTCTTCAAAAAGCCGGGAGGATATTTTGGAACTTAAATTTAATATTTTGCTTATCTCTCCTGATTTTGCCTGCCAGGCAATATCAGGAGAGCCAAAGTAATCAAGTAATTGGTAAAATCTCTTTGGACCTATGTCCGATATCTTATTCCAAGCAAGCCAGTATTTTAATGAAGTATCTTTCAATTGATATTCCTCCAAATCTTTAAGTTACAAGATGCAGGATACAAACTTTTTTAGTCCGCCAATATGCTGATTAATTTAGTTAGCTAGATTATCCGATTCATCGTGCCCAGGATAATCAAAAGATAAT
>DSEL01000111.1 GCA_011056645.1 Candidatus Atribacteria bacterium | reverse complement strand
CCCGTAGGAGCTCCACAGAAAGATAATGCCGTCAAATTAATCGATTACCTCACTAGCCCGGATATCCAGGTTAAGATGCTTGAGAATATCGGTTTCTTCCCGACCATAAAAGAGGCAGAAGGGGTTATACCTGAGGGACCGCTTAAAATTTTAGCCACAGGAGTACTTGCTCAATCAGGTTCCCCGGATTCAGTCATAGCGCTGATACCGAGCCTTGGGGCAAAAGGTGGAGAATTTTCAGCCGCTTATCGTGATACCTTCACCAAGATAGTTATTGAAGGAGCGGATATTGGAACAACCATTACAACCGCAGGAGATAAGTTGAGGGCAATATTCAAAGAAGTGGGTGTGCCATTGTTGTAACAGGTAATTTCTGTGCGCCTCCCTATAGTAAAAATTAAACCTTTTATTAATAGGGAGGTGCATTCTTTAATGAGTGAAAAGGAGAAAGAATGACATCTTTTAGCCAAGGAGAAAAAAAATGGATACCTTATTTACTTTTCCTCCCTGCCTTAATTTATTTAGCAGGCTTTATCGGCTATCCTTTGGTAAAAACTTTACAACTTGCTTTTATCTCTGAAAAAGGTAAAGTTGGTATGGAAAATTTTATTACTTTGACTCGAGATTCAACCTTTTGGAAGGCATTAAAAAATACCTTGTATTTATTGATGGTTATAGTACCATTACAGGTTATCCTTGCCTTCTTGCTTGCACTTTTCGTGAACAGTAGATTTAAAGGTTACATGACCGTCCTTTATATTATTTGTATCCCTTTAGCTTTAAGTGATATTTCGGCTGCCTTAATGAGTTATAATATTTTTACCTCACATGGATTTTTAAATAAGCTTTTAATGAAGTTTGGATTTATTGACGCTCCTATTTATTTTTTTGGGTTAGGATTAAGTTCTCGTGCTTTTTGGGTGATAGTATTAACCGAGTTATGGAGGGCAACACCCTTGGTTTTTATTATCCTTTTAGCCAGTCTCCAAGTGATTAGCAAGGATTATTTTGAAGCAGCAGATGTGTTTGGATTTAGCAGTTGGCAAAAATTCTTTCATATAACCTTGCCTTTGACTATGCCAAGTTTGCAGTCTGCACTGCTTATTAGAACGCTTTTTGCTTTTCAGATATTCGGAGTGGTTTGGTTGCTTTCCGGTAGAGATATTCCTATATTAGCAGGTGAGGTATATTACCAGCAGGCAGAACTTAGTAATTTTCGTCTCGCGGCAACCTACGGTTTCATTATTGCACTTATATGTATTGTCCTTAGTTGGGTTTATCTTACTTTTTTAAAAACCAAACATTCTGAATTGTAAAAGTAAATTTAAAAAGTTAAATAATGGAGAAAAAATATGAAGAGTCAAAAAATTCCTATGAGATTAAAAATAAGACAGTTGGGTACCATGATTATTGTGGGAATTATTGTGATATGGTTTCTGGCTCCCTTGGTCCTAATTACTATATCCGCTTTTGCTTCTCCCAGTGATTACTATCAGATTGAGAAAGTAATACCAACGCATTTTACTTTAAATCAATTTAAATCACTTTTCTTTGGGCTTGAAGCATGGAAGGCGATTTTAACCAGTATGAAAGTTGCCGGATTAACTATGCTGCTAAGCTTTTTAATTGGTATGCCTGCTGGTTATGCTTTATCAAGATATATTTTTCCGGGGAAAAATTTATTAAAATTAATATGTCTTGCTACCAAGATGTTACCTTTAATGGTTTTAGCTGTTCCTTTACTTATCATCTTTATGAGAATGGGAGTTAGTGATTCAACTTGGGGTACTTCTTTGGCACATACTGCAATGGTATTACCTATAATTATCCTTATATTTTCAAGTATTCTATCGGGCGTATCTGTGGATTATGAAGAAGCAGCAATGATTTTTGGTCTTTCGCGTGTACATGCATTCTTTCGGATAACTCTTCCGCTTGCATTACCTGGGTTAGCTGCTTCAGCAATATTTGCTTTTATCCTGTCATGGAATGAGGTATTTGTGGCTACCATATTAACTTTAACTAACCGGACACTGCCTGCACATATTCTGAAAACTGCAATGGCTTCACCGGATTACCTTAAATTTAGTGCAGGTTTTATTATGGCTGCGCCAGCAATGGTCTTTATTTTCTTCGTAAGAAAACATCTGGTTACAATGTGGGGTATTTCCTTGAAATAAATTTTTGTCAGTTTATTGACTTCGCATAAGAGAAAGGGAGGTGGAAAAGATTGGTTAAAGTTAGACTTAAAGGTTTGAAGAAATATTTTGATAAGGTAAAAGCAGTAAATGATATAGATCTGGAAATCATACCTGGAGAGTTTGTGGTATTGCTTGGTCCCTCTGGTTGTGGCAAGACAACATTATTACGTTGTATTTCCGGATTAGAGAGAGTTACCGAAGGTAAGATTTTTTTTGATGAAGATAATATCACCTATCTTTCTCCGAAAGACAGAAGTATTTCCATGGTCTTTCAGAATTATGCTGTGTGGCCTCATATGACTGTAAAAAATAATATTGCCTTCCCTTTAAGAATTAAAAAATATTCTCAACATCAGATACAGGAGAAAGTCATTTGGGTAGCTAATCTTTTAGGAATAGATAATTTATTAGACCGCTATCCCGCACAGCTTTCAGGTGGACAAAGACAGCGAGTGGCAGTTGCCAGAGCAATTGTAATGGAGCCAAGAGTGTTATTGATGGATGAACCATTATCTAATCTCGATGCGTTATTACGAGTCCGAATGCGTGCCGAGATTAAAAAATTACAGGAAAAATTAAAAGTTACGACTATTTATGTTACTCATGACCAAGTAGAAGCAATGACAATGGGCGATCGAATTGCTGTTTTAGAACAAGGCATCATCCAGCAGTTTGGTAGTTCTGATGAGATTTATCATAATCCGGTAAATACCTTTGTAGCTGGATTTATTGGTTCACCACAAATGAATTCCATTGAGGTTGAATTGATACATAAGAAGGAAAAGTTTTATTTGGAAACAAAGGGCTTAGAAGTACCTTTATTGGATATATTGAAAGACAAAGTATCCCAAATTTCAGATAAACGTAATTATATCTTAGGCATTAGACCGGAACATATTTATGTTGCTGGTAGTGTACAAACAGACAAAGTAGTATCCACAAAAGGAAAAATTTACTTTGCCGAATTGTTACGGTCGGATACCGTTATCCATTTAGAAAAAGAATTCGGATTGCTTGTGATGAAAACTCCAGGCGATTTGAAGATAGAGGAAGGTAAAGAGCTTGAAGTATTGTTTGATCTTTCCCGGATCCATCTATTTGAAAAAGATACACGCAAAGCAATATTTTAGGAGATGAAATTTAGAAGCCAGTTTAACAATTTTTATTAGAAGAAAAATATTCAATAAATAGGAGATTTATTTTTGGCTAGAATAGGTATATGTCATTTTAGAGTTGGATTAACTGACGGTGTATCTTTGGAAATAGAGAAATGGAAAGATGTTTTAGAGAAGATAGGACATAAAGTTTACCTCCTTGCTGGCGAAGATCCCAACCAGGATGCCACGATCATTCCTAAGCTTCGGTATGACCAACCGGAAATAAATAAAATTTATAATAACTCTTTTCATTCTCTTAGTGATTTCCCTTCCGAAGAAGCGCTTTGTGGGGAAATATACAAAATTGTTTATCAAATAGAAGAAAAAATTTATTCTTTCATTAGAAAATTTTCGATTGACTTATTGGATGTAGAAAATGTTTGGTCCCTCCCTTTAAATATTCCTGCAGCAATTGCCCTTTATAGAGTCATTGAATCAACCGGCATTAAAACCATTTCTCATCATCATGATTTTTTTTGGGAAAGAAACCATTTTAGTTATCCCACTTGTGAAACAATCAAGAAAATCCTGCTTTCCTATTTTCCTCCTAATAATCAATTGATCACTCATTCCGTAATAAATACACTCGCTCGGGATGAATTAAAAAAGAGAAAAGGGGTTCATTCGGTTGTAGTGCCCAATATTTTTGATTTTGAAGGACCCGAATGGAAGATCGATGATTATAATGATGACTTTAAAAAGAGTTTAGGCCTTAATCAAAAAGATATTATCATTCTTCAGGCTACTCGAATCATTCCTCGAAAAGGAATTGAATTAGCTATTGATTTGGTAAAGGAATTAACCAAGCCCGATAATATGGCGCTATTAAAAGAAAATGGATTATATGACGGAAGGGAAATAGATGAAAAAAGTAAAGTAGTTTTAGTGTTCCCTAATTTAATAGAAGATATGGGATATTTTAGATTATTAAAAGAAAAGATTAAGAAAGATAATATTGAAGCCTTGTTTATTAGCGATATGGTTGACACCGAAAGGAAGGTAAAAAACAGTAAAAAAATTTATTCTTTATGGGATACTTATCTTTTCGCGGATTTAGTGACCTATCCCAGTTTGTATGAAGGATGGGGGAATCAATTTTTAGAAGCAATAAAGGCTAAGCTTCCTGTTGTGGTATTTGAATACGAGGTATATAAGAGAGATATTAAACCAAATGGTTTTAAAATCATTTCTCTTGGTGACAAATTAATAGGAAAAGAAGACCGGGGATTATACCAGATAGATCCTTCGATTATAAAAAGCGCAACAAAAGAAGCCATTAAAGTGCTTACAGATTTATCTTACAGGAAAAAGACGGTAGAATATAATTTTGACTTGGGTAAGCAGCTTTATTCGTTAACAGCCTTGAGAAAATATTTAGAGACTCTTTTTGGTAACTAAACGGTAGAAAACTGGAATGAGGAGAGGATATCAAATAAATGTCAGAAGTAATCAATGCTCATGTTATTTCTCATACCCATTGGGATCGTGAGTGGTTTTTAAACAGTAAATACACTACCGAATGGTTAATACCATTTTTTGATTCATTATTTAAGCTCTTACAGAAAGAGAGCAATTATAAATTTGTTTTAGACGGACAAACTTTAATTATTGAAGATTTTTTCGATCAACTAAAAAAACAGGGGAAAAATAGCGGGAAATATCAAAAAAGACTAAAGAAATATATTCAAGAGGGACGATTGTTGATTGGGCCTTACTACCTTCAACCTGATTGGCAGCTGGTAAGCGGAGAGTCTTTGGTTAGGAATTTGTTGATTGGTAATAAAATAGGGGAAAAATTGGGAGGAATAATGAAGGTAGGCTGGCTGTTAGATAATTTTGGACAGATCTCTCAAACAGCTCAGATTCATAAAAAATTTAAGATAAAAGGTCTTTTCCTATGGCGTGGAGTGGGGATGGATCCTTCTTGTATCAATTCTGAATTTTTATGGGAAAGCCCGGATGGGACACGACTAACTTCAGTTTATCTTCTAAGCAGCTACAGGAATGCCATGCGATTGGGTGAATATAAAGAAATTATAAAGGAAAGAATTGAAAATGAGGTTAGAAAGGTCTATCCCTTTGCAACTACTTCCAACGTACTTTTAATGAACGGTTATGATCAGGAGATATTCCCGGATGATTTTTTTCCAGTATTAAAAAAATTATTCTTTACCGATATTAGAGTAAAACAAAGTACTCCCCAAGAATATATAGAAGCTATCCGTAAAAATTCTCCCAAGTTGAAAGTTTTAAAAGGTGCTCTTTATAACGGACGGTTTATTTCCGTATTCCCTGGCACTCTTTCTTCACGAATCTATCTAAAATGTATGAATGATATTTGTCAGCAATCATTGGAAAAACACGTCGAACCGCTTTCAATTTTATCCTGGTTAAATGGAGGAAAATATAATAATAATAGATTAACCAACATTTGGAAAACGCTATTGAAAAATCATCCTCATGATAATATCTGTGGAGTTAGTATTGATGATGTTCACACTGATATGGAAACAAGATTTAGTGAGGTTATTAGTTCTACTAAAAAGATAACTGAAGATGAATTAAAAGAGCTGGTACTAAATATAAATACTTCTGCTGGCTTTGCCGATGCAGAAGCATATATAATTTTTAATCCCTCCCTTAAGATGCGGGATAAGATTATTACTGTTATTACCAAGGAGGATTGTTTTGAAATAATTGATTCAGGAAGAAGGGTTTTTGTCCATCAAAAAGGGAATAAAGACCATCTTCATATTTACGTAAATAATATTCCACCATTGGGGTATAAAACAATCTATACAAAAACCAGCCGAGGGCAGAATAGAAAAAATCAGCTTAATTTTCTATCAGATAAAGTAGTAGTAAATAATAATATATTAGAGAATCGCTATTTGCAGGTGAAGATAAAGGAAAATGGAAGTATAGATGTGTTTGATAAAATAAACGAGTGTTGTTATAAAAATCTGAATATTATATCCGATGGGGCTGATGCTGGGGATGAATATAATTATTCCTTCCCAGAAAATGATGGTATCATTACTAACCAAAAGATTAAGGCGAACATTGAAGTTGTTGAGCAAAGTATGCTAAAAGTGGTGATCAAGGTAAGTTTAATTTTACGATTACCCGAGTCTCTTACAGATGACCGAAAAACTCGTTCCTCAACATTAAGAGATTTCCCCCTGGTCAGTTGGTTGACCTTGGAAGTCGATTCACCCATTCTTGAATTCAGGACCGAGTTAAAAAATACAGTAAAGGATCATCGTTTAAGAATATTATTTCCTACCAACATTGATGCTGAGTTTTCTTATGCCGGTACTCAATTTGATATTACAAAACATAAAATTACTCCCGAAACTTTTAACAACAGAGAGTTATCCGAAGAAGTAAAAAGGGTAATAATAGGTGCCCGTGAGGCGGAACCCATAACTACCTTCCCCCATCGTTATTTTGTAGATATAAATGATGGACAGCGAGGAATTGCTGTCTTAAATAAAGGTCTACCGGAATATGAAATTTTACCGGATAAAAATACCATAGCCTTGACTCTTTTTAGATCGGTAGGATGGTTGGCTAGAAGTGATCTATTAACTCGAATTGGTGATGCCGGACCGACAATTTTCACTCCCGATGCTCAATGCCTACGCCAGATGAATTTTAAATATGCTATTTATTTCCACCAAGGAGATTGCCATCAGGCTCGGATATTTCAATTAGCTGAAGAATTTAATACAGATCTAATAATAGTACAAACCGACCAACATCGGGGGGAACTTACAGATACAGCCGGGTTTTTAAGCTTAAAATCCCCAAATGATGTTTTACAGGTAAGTGCAGTTAAAAAAACAGAAGACGGAGCAGGAATTATATTAAGATTTTTTAATCCTTCTCAGGAAATAATTGAAGGGGAGATTGCTTCACATTATCCTCTTAGTAAGGTGTATTTGGTAAATCTCAGTGAAGAAATTATAGGTAAGGTTAAGGATTTTAAGGAAAAAAGTTTTAAATTGTTAGCAAAACCCAAAGAAATTATTACCTTAAGAATAGAAATTATCCGAAAAGATATCTTGAAAAATAGATCCAATGGGGGAAAAAGAAAAGTTCAATGGTTAAATGAAGAAGAAAATTACCCCATAGTTAATTTTGATAATTTTACCTCCACTTCTTTATTAACCAGAACCGATATTATTAATGAAGAAAAAAGAGCGAAAGAAATAGAAAAGAAAATAAACAAAGCCAGGAAGACTGTATATTTATTTAAGAGTAAACTTAACAAATCCATAGGTCTTGATCGAGCTTTATCGGACGAGATTGAATTTGAATACCATAAGGCTAAGGGAGAGGTAAAAACTTACTACCGAGCTTTTTTGGAAGCAAAGCTTTCAGCGGTACTTTCCCAAAAAAAATATCTTGAAACCCATTATAAAAATAGTGATGACTATACCAGATCTATGGAAGAAATAGAAAAAATTCTTAGAGAAATAGGATATAAATTGAATGAAGCCAGAGTCAATAAGAGAGCCTATGAATATCTTGTAGAATATTACCAACATCGTTTTAAATCTCTCTTTAATACAACTTCAACAGAATATCATTAAAGGCAGGTAAAATATATTTATGTCAATTTTGGAAAAAAATCGAGAAATAATTAAAGAAAAATTAACCTTTACTTATGGAGAAGAAAAGAGTAAAGAAATAATAATGGAAGTTGAAAAGTTACTTAAAAAGTACTCTAAAAATATTTCTTTTCCAAATAAGAAAAAAACTTTTTTGGACGAGAAAGACATTGTTTTAATTACTTATGGGGACAGTATTATCGAACCCAAGGTAAAACCCTTAAAAACATTAACTAAATTTATTGGTGAATACCTAACCGAGCACATTAATATTATCCATATATTACCCTTTTATCCTTATTCTTCTGATGATGGATTTTCGGTTATAGACTATAAAAAGGTAAATCCGGATTTAGGGGACTGGAATGATATTAAGGATATACAACAAAAAATGGACTTGATGGTTGATTTAATAGCTAATCATATTT
>DSEL01000110.1 GCA_011056645.1 Candidatus Atribacteria bacterium | reverse complement strand
ATAGTGGATTAATCGGTAAACCAGGTGAACAATCATACAGTTAACCACTAGCTGATCATTTAACTAATTCAATTGGCCAATAGGCTAACTGATAAATTAATTTTGAGGTATTTTTTATGAAGTTGAGCGAGTTGACCACTAACCTGGAAGTAAAAGAAATTATTGGCGATTTAGATTTAGATATAAAAGGGATTTATCACAACTCTCGAGAAATAAAGAGAGATTTTTTATTTATATGTATAAAAGGCTTTACCTTTGATGGACATAATTTTATTGACGATGCCCTGAATAGGGGGGCTTCTACTCTGGTTGTAGAAAAAGAGGTTCCTCTACGGCCGGGCATTACTATAATAAGGGTAAGTGATAGCCGAAAAGCTCTAGCCTTTTTAGCGAATAAATTTTACGGTTTCCCTTCGAGAAATTTAAAGTTGATTGGAGTGACCGGTACAAATGGTAAAACCACCATTACTTACATGTTAAGAACAATTTTTCAGGAAGCAGGTTTTAAGACCGGACTCCTGGGTACCGCTCAAAATATAGTAGGCGATAACATCAACTTATCTCGGATGACTACCATGGAATCAGTAGATTTACAGAGGACGCTTAAAGAAATGGTGGAACAAAAGAATCGTTATTCTGTAATGGAAGTATCTTCTCATGCCTTGCAATTATCCCGCGTTGAAGGATGCGATTTTGATGTAGCCATCTTTACTAATATCAGCAAGGAACATTTCGAAATTCATAAAAACTTTTCTAATTATTTAAATGCCAAAAAAAAATTATTTTTAAGCCTAAATAACAGCAGGAAAGAAGCTTCCCAAAAATTTGCCGTAATTAATGTTGACGAAGAGCACAGCAGAGAATTTTTAGATTGCAACCGGGTTAATTTAATGACCTACGGAATAGAAAAAGAAGCCAGGGTTAAAGCCAGGAAAATAAAAATAGAGCTTAAGAGTTTGTCCTTTGCGGTGGAAACACCGGTTGGCCAAAGCGAGATATCATTAAATTTTGGAGGAAAATACAACGTATATAATGCTTTGGCAGCTATAGCAACGGCGATTACCCAAGGTATTCCCCTTAATTTAATTTCCAGAGCTTTAAGTAAATTTTCCGGAGCTCCCGGGAGATATAAACTACTTGAATATGGTCAGAATTATACTATTATTATCGATTTTGCCCATAATTATCATGGCTTAGGGAATATATTAAAAAATTTACGCTCTTTTACCCATCGCAACCTGATTACTATATTTGGACATGGAGGAGAGAAATATAATAGGGTTAGGGTAACTATGGGAGAAGTGATTGGGAGATATAGTGATTATAGTATAATAACTGCAGATAATCCTAAAAGTGAAGACCCCATGGAAATAGCCCAAGAGATAGAGAGAGGAGTTAAAAAAACAGCTAAAGATTATATTATTATTACTGACCGAGTGAAAGCGATAAAACATGCATTAGAAAAGGCTCAGGAAGGAGATATCGTGTTAATAGCCGGGAAGGGACCAGAGAATGAGCAGATTTATCATAATAGAGTCATACATCATAATGACGAAGAAGTAGTGAGGAATATTTTAACAGGGAGATAAGAGATTGGAAAATTGTGAAATTAAAGAGTTGGTAAAAGTAATCTCGGGAAAGATAATCCAGGGAAACCAGCATTGCGTGATAAACAGATTTTCTATAGATAGCCGAACGCTCAATTCCGGCGATCTATTTTTTGCTCTCATGGGACCCAATTTCGATGGACATAATTTTATTTTTGAAGCTTTTAATAAAGGAGCAGTTGGAGCAGTGGTCTGTAAAGATATGAACACTTTATTACAAAATAAGCTTATAGATAAAGATAAGATTATTATAGAAGTAAAAGATACTCTTTCCGCTCTGCAGGATTGGTCTAAGTATTATAAGGATAAATTTAAAACTTTTAATATAGTTATAACCGGCAGCAACGGAAAAACCACTACTAAAGAAATGATTGCTCATATTTTGTCTCTGAAGTTTCCTCTTTTAAAAACTTCCGGAAATTATAATAACGAGATCGGAATTCCCCTCACCATGCTCCAGCTTAATAAATCACATAAGTTATTAGTAGTAGAGATGGGGATGAGAGGTTTGGGTGAAATAAAAACTCTTACCGATTTTATTCATCCTGACTTAGCTGTGATTACTAATATAGGAGAAGCTCATCTCGGCCTATTAGGCTCAAAAGAGAATATTTTTAAGGCTAAATCAGAATTATTACAATCATTGGATAAAGATGGTATAGCCATTCTAAACCGAGACGACCCTTATTTTTCTAAGATGTCGGGGGTAGTTAAAGGAAAGAAAGTATATACTTTTGGTATTGAGAATAAGAGTGATGTTTTGGCTTCTCATGTCAGGATGGTCAGTGACAAGGGAATGAAATTTCTCTTTGAAGTACAGAATGGCAAGAGCAGAGAAATATTTTTTCCCTTATTGGGAAGATATAATGTTTATAATGCCTTGGCTGCTTCGGCTACTGCTTTGGCGCTGGGAACAGGATTAGATTTAATTGAAAGGGGATTATCTTCTTTTAAACCGTTAGACCTGCATATGCAATTAAATAATTTTAACAAGGGCATTACCATACTAAATGATTCCTATAATGCGAGTCCCTTATCTGTAAAAAATGCTTTGGAAACTTTTACCCAAGCTGCGCAAAAACATAGAAAAATAGCTATTTTAGGAGATATGCTGGAATTGGGAGAAAAAGCCGACTTCTATCACTGGGAAATAGGAAAAGAAGTGGTAAAATTATCAATTGATATACTGATAACTGTTGGTAAGAAAGGAAAGATCATTGCTCAATCTTCCCAAAAAGAAGGAATAGCCAAAGAAAAGATATTTTCTTTCGAGAAAAATGAGAAGCTATCTTTGGTAAAGAAGTTGTTGAGTCTGACCAAGTCCGGAGATTTTATTCTCTTAAAAGGTTCTCGAGAAATGAAAATGGAAGAGATTTTAGAATTATGGCAAAAAGAATATCAAAAAAATAGCCCTGCCTAAGGAGGAGATAATGATCTATTGGTCCTTAATCTTATTAGTTTCTTTTATAATTCCGATTATTGCTTTGCCTTTTTTTATCAAATACCAAAAAAAACATAATATTGGACAGAAAATACGCCAGGAGGGTCCTGATCTTCATCAACATAAAATGGGAACACCTACCATGGGAGGAGTCATTATTATCCTTGTTCTGGGAATAATAATATTATTCTTGATTCCATACCAAAAATATGTTTTATGGTCATTAGTTGCTACTGTCGGTTTTGGTTTTATCGGATTAATTGATGATCTAATAAAATTTATTAATAAAAGATCATTAGGGCTTCTGACTATGCAAAAATTTTCCCTTCAAATTGTTTTTGCTTTGATAGTGGCTTACTTTATTCAACAAAATACTGATTTAGGTACAGAAATTTATCTTCCTTTTATAAAAAATAATTTAGATTTAGGGATCATGTTTGTACCTTTTGTGGTTTTAGTGATGGTTAGCGCGGTTAATGCAGTTAATTTATCAGATGGCCTGGATGGCTTAGCGACTGGATTAATTATTATCGCTATGTTAAGTTTTGCTTTCATTGCCTATATCCAAAATATATTGCCCATGAGCCTCTTTACTCTGATAGTTGGCTTTACCTCTTTTGGTTTTTTGATCTATAATTTTTATCCCGCGCGGATATTTTTAGGGGACGTAGGGTCTTTGGCTTTAGGTGGAGCGCTTGCTTCGGCAGCAATTTTTACCAGGACAGAATTGATTTTAGTGATAATAGGCGGAGTATTTGCGATTGAAACCTTATCGGTGATACTTCAGATTATTTCGGTAAAATTAAGGGGAAAAATAATGTTTAAGATGAGTCCTATTCATCATCATTTTGAGCTTTGTGGTTGGAAAGAACCTAAGATTATTATCAGGTTTTGGATAACCGGATGTATTTTTGCGCTTATTGGGATAGCAAGTTTATTACCGAGCTTAACATGAAAACCGTAAATAAGTAAGCAACTTGCCTGTTAACTGATTGAACTTATTAAAAATAAAAACTTAAGCATGAGGTACTATTTGAAATGTTAATAGAAAAAAAATCTCCCGATTTATGGCTTTTTATCGTAGTAATTTTACTGATAGCTATTGGCTTATGTATGGTTTTTAGTTCAAGTTATATTATGGCCTATAAATGGTACGAAGATAGTTAT
>DSEL01000109.1 GCA_011056645.1 Candidatus Atribacteria bacterium | reverse complement strand
GATTAATACTGCTTTTTTTGTTTAATACTAACTTATTGTGAAGAATACTTATGGAAATAAAGGGTAAGGAAATATTAAAAATCCAGAATTGATTTTAGTTATAAAAGTTAAAGAAAAAATTATGAATAATCCACACGAGTGATATATTTCTATCCCCTGCTATTACAGGCAGGGGGTAGAAATTATCTCTTACAACAAAAGATAAAAAGTGACGTATGTATAAAAGTTGAAAATTATCTGTAAGACTCTCCGTCTACTTTCATCATTGGGTACGGCCCATCTACGGGAATTCCAGGGAATGCTTTGACAATTTGTTTCAAGGGCTTGTTTAATGAATCAACATCTTTTGCATCCCATTCACAGATTATTTTTGATATGTCACCTTTATCATCCAGTTGAACCCAGCTGCCAATCCAATAAGCATCTGAGTTAGACTGAGCTTTTGCTGCCTTTGCTACTGCCTCGGCTTGAGCAAGCGGTATTGGTGATGGCAGTGCGTGAGTAAGTAAAAATTTAGCCATTTTTTATCACCTCCCTTGTTTTAAGTCTGCTAGTACCATTCAGAAAACTATGAAACCCTTGTCTTACAAGACTTTTAGAGTACCTCTATTTTATTCTTCACCTCCACTCTTGAACCCCGTATCTGATATGGGGTTATTTCTATCTATCCCTCATGATTTGGGATAATTTCCTTTCTTTTTCGGCTTCTCTTCTTTTAAAATTAAAAGAAAATTTCTCTCCTGTTCTCTTCATACAAAATATGATATTAAGTTTTTTGTAAGGTGAACATAGAAGATGGGTAGTTTTATGGTTAGTATGGTTAAGATGTGTTACTTAGTAGGTCTCTTGGAATAGAGAAAGAGTGTTACTCTTATGCTAAATCTGAGATAATATAGCTTTTTATTTTAGTATCATATTATTATAGATATTCTGCTTAGATGAAAAATACGCTTACTTAATTTTTTTATTTCTATTTTATTTATACTACACAACTTATTAAAAATCCTTCTTTTTTTGTAAAATAATTCAAAAAAATAAAAAGCCCCTCAGCAATTGCCAAAGGGCTGGGAATTAGCAAGCTCCCCAGACAGGACGACTTTCGCAACTTTTGTATGGGCGATGAAACGGAGAAAGTATATCGTAAATTGAAAGAAGTAATTGAGGTCTGTTAAGAAAGTAAATACTTGGCTAATCTTTTGGAAAAAGCTACAATCGTCAAGATAGGTGGCATTCCAAGCGGGCTTGGGAAGATACTTGCATCGCTGACAAATAAACCTGTAATTCGTGTTTCCTGATGTTCATCGACAACCTTCCCGATGGGAGCGGTACAACAGGGATGTCCTGATTCATAACTGCCCTTATAAATCGTATTCGGATTTGCCCCTGCGTCAATTAATATTTTCCTATTGATTTCATAAGCTTCCTCCAGCTTTTCTTTATCTTTTTTGGTTAAGTTTTTTCGGATGGTTCCATCATTGCTGACTTCCCCGTTCATCTCATCACGAATTTTGGTCATCATACCAATCAGCCTGCTGGCATTGATTCTTCTTGATTTAAAAACAATTTTAATCTGATTTGCTAGACTTAATTTTTCTGGAGCATATCCCTCGATATCTTTCACCAGGTAAAGGGGAATATACATGTAAGTAGCTGCAAAAAATTCCTTCTCCTTAATTAATTGCTCCAAGTAGGTCCCAAGAATAATCTCGTTTTTCATCCCGACATCTTCGGTATACCCATAGGTAGCCTGGTAGACATCCATAGCCAGACCTTTCCCTGCCTCCGGGATACCCGAGTTCTGTAAGATGCGCGGGGTTTCAAGGGCACCCGCTGATAGGATGATGTTCTTTCCATAAATCTGAAATGTATTTCCTTTTCTGGTTGCCCTAATCCCGGTTACTCTTCCATTTTCGTGTAATACCTCAGTTACTTCAGTATCAAGGAGCAAGTCTGCCCCATTTTCAGTGGCTTCATCAATAAATTCCAAGGCAGTCCATTTTGCCCCGGTGGGACAGCCAAACATGCATTGACCACAATTTAGACATTTAGTGAAATCAACACATTTGGGTGTCGGCTTCATCTCCCAACCCAGGGATTTAACTGCTTCATTTATCCGTTTGGTACCCTCTCCCATAAAATGAGTAGGCATGGGATTGACTCGCAAGTCTTTTCTGGCAGATTCAAGCTCTTGGGATAGATCGATCCCCCATTCTTTAAATATCTTCTTGGGAGGGGTGACGGCATTTCCCATAGCTACATAAGAAGAACCACCTAAAATACGGGCTCTTCCAACCCATATTCCTCCGTCAGTTTTCAGATGCACCTTTTCTTTGTTAAGAAAAATTGGGGTAACCCTTATAGCTCCTGTCTTGGTAAATCTTGGACCGTATTCTACAATAAGAATATCTTTTGTTTTCCCGGATAATTCTTTGGCCAGAGTAGCACCTCCAGGACCTGAACCGACAATAATATAATCATAGTTTTTCTCAGAAGACATTTGTTTTAAAGCATGTATCATGGATAAAATTTCCTTTTCTGTTTTGAGACAATTAAGCTATATAATAGCACACCACATAAACATATATTGAATTTGCTATTAATTTAACTAACATAAAAGATAACTTGCTTGATTATAGGTAATGATGTAAATAGATTTTAATGAGTAAGGAAATATTGCTATTTAATTACAATATACAATATTAATTCATAAAAATCCTTCTTTTTCGGGAAAATAATTTGTAAAAATAAAAAAGCCCTTCAATAAATGCCAAAGGGCTGGGAATTAGCAAGCTCCCCCTGGCAGACAGAACGATTATCGAACTTTTTGCAGGAGTGAAGAGACTGAAAAGGTATATCAAGACTTAAAAGAGGTTATCGGATTATTGAGATAGTACAACTTCTCTTGTATATTAACGGTCCCGGCATTGGCGAAGCCCGAAAGGTTTGAGCAAGCGATAGCGAGCCGCCAATGCCGTGTTATGTGCAGTGGCAGATGGAATTGGACTTCCAGATTCATTCAGACACGTTCCCAGATCAGATGTGCAGTCTGCTGCATGTCGCTTACCAGAAACGGAGGCGTACTTAACGACAGTCTATCCCTATCAAATTCATAGATGCGTTCTTGATCCACATCAACCCAATTGGGAAAGAAGCTGACTTCGATGTGATGAATGACTTTGTCTCTCTGAAGCTCATACCGACCACAATAAGAGAGGTAGGTGTCTGCGGTTGCCACCTTTTCCTCCGTACTTCCTCCCCTGATGTCTCCAGAAGCAAACGTAGGTCGGTTGGTTCCCATAATAGCTACGGACATGTATCCATCCTCGTTGTACATAATGTACCCCACAGCATCTTGACCGAATGGGTAGCTGATCTGGCCATCCGCACTCCTGAGTTCACAAGATACCAGTCTCCAGGTGCCAATAAAAGGATTCTGTGCCATTCTCTATTTCCTCCTTAATTATCTTGAAGTTCAGCATTAAATCTATTCCTTACTTCCCTGAACAGATGAGCTTGTCTGCCATTGCGTACAACTCGTTCATATCCGAACTTACTATTTATTTTAAAATTCTCTAATAATCTCTTTTATCTTTCTTCTAATTATTCATAACCTAAAATTCTCATATCCTTCTATATTTTAATACTACATAAATCTTTAGGAATCCTTCTTTTTCTGAAAAATAATTTAAAAAAAATTAAAAGCCCTTCAGCAAAATGCCAAAGGGCTGATGCTCGATAAGTTTTCCGTTATTTATTTTAAGACTATCAAATAAATCCTCAATTTTTATTAAAAAATTATTTACGTTTATAAACATGAGTATATAACCAAATTTTCTTCTAATTTTAATTAATCTTTATGAACTGTTTAAATGGTAATTT
>DSEL01000108.1 GCA_011056645.1 Candidatus Atribacteria bacterium | reverse complement strand
GTTTAGGAATGGAATGTGCCATAATAGAGCTTTCCCGTAATATAATAAAATTAGAAGGAGCCAATAGCTCCGAATTTGATCCTCAGACCCCATTTCCTGTCATTGATCTTTTGCCGGAACAAAAGAAAATAGAGGTAAAGGGCGGCACAATGCGCTTGGGTACATACTCTTGTAAATTAGAAAAAGATTCCCTTGCTTTTCAAGTATATAATCAAACAACGATTCACGAAAGACATCGGCATAGATACGAATTTAATAATTTATTCAAGAAGGATTTATCTAAAAACGGTATAAGATTCAGCGGAGTAAATCATGACTTAAATTTAGTTGAGATTGTCGAGCTTACCAATCATCCCTGGTTTATAGGAGTACAATTTCACCCTGAATTCAAATCCAGGCCTAATCGAGCTCATCCACTGTTTCGGGAATTTATAAAAGCAGCGATGAAAAATAGTCATTAACAAATAGTGCTTAGTATTTAGATACTGTTTTTACTCTTATCTCTCTAATTGGTAAATTAGTCAATTGGCGAATTGGTGCATTGGTAAATTGGCAAATTATATTCTATTTCAAGGCGGTGAAAAAAATGTTTAATGCTTTAATATTAGCAGGGACGAAGGAAAGAGGTCCTTTGGAAATTGCCGAAAATGTAGACAACAAAGCTTTAATCATGATAAATAATAAACCCATGATTGAATATATCGTTGATGCTTTAAATCGTTCAAAAAGTATTGATAAAATTTTAGTGGTGGGTACAAAAAAAGAACTTTCTCCTTTAATAGGTAAAAAAGTTGAAGAAATATTAAATTCTGGTAATTCTTTGCTTGAAAATATGGAAATTGGGTTGAATTATTTTAATTCTTCGGATAATTTATTGCTCTTAACCTCCGATATTCCCCTGATCACTTCCGAAGCAATTGATGAATTTTTAAGAATTTGTACCGAAAGAAAAGCTTACATCGGTTATCCTATCATTACCAAAGAAAAAATTATAAAAAAATACCCTGAAACGGTGAGAACTTATGTAAAAATGAAAGAAGGAACTTTCTGCGGAGGAAATATTGTATTTTTTAAACCAGAAGTATTATTTGAAAATAAAGCATTAATTCAAGATTTATTTAATAATAGAAAAAATAACTGGGAAAACGCTAAAAAGTTAGGATTAAAATTTATATTAAAATTCTTATTTAAAACGCTAACCATAGAGGAAGCAGAAAAACGGGTAACTGAAATACTTGGCTATAATTCTATTGCAGTGAGGGTATCATTTCCTGAAATAATGATTGATTTGGATAAGCTAAGCGATTTAAAATTGATCCGAAATTGTCTGGGAAGCTAAAGTCTCTATATCCCTATAAAAAAAATTTGTAATAATGTAATATTAGTGATAAAATACTCATGGATATGTTATTTAGAAAGATAACTCTTCAATAGCCCTCTTTTTTTATAAATTACTAAATATTTTTTATACTCCAAGCTTATTATTTTAAAAGACATTTTGGTAAAATATTTAGGTGTCCCAGAGGACAAAAAATGCTTTAAAGATCACTATAGGAATTTCCTTTTTAATCTCCGTTTTAATACTCGCTAAACCGAGTAAACAAAAGGCATTAAAACAGGATGGGCACAATACATAATGCTTCCATATAAAAAGATAAAAGCATTACGAACCACTTCTTGCACTAACTATGTTTTATTATTTTCTTATTGTTTGTTTAATTTAAAATGAATATTTATTATAAAAATATCAATAAAATTTAACTATATATGTAAAGGGAGGTCTTGCAGTTTGCTTTTAACAGAATTGAAAGAAAAAAAGATTAACGATTTATGTAAAATTGCTCAAGAATACAATATTAATAACTTTTCCAGAATAAAAAAGATGGATCTAATCTTTAAAATTTTACAAGCTGAAACAGAGAAAAAAGGTTATATGTTTTCTGAGGGGATTTTGGAAATTATGGACGAGGGATTTGGTTTTTTGAGAACAGGGGGGTATTTACCCAGTGAAAACGATATTTATATTTCCCCTTCTCAAATAAGAAGATTTAATCTTAGCATCGGAGATCTGGTATCGGGACAAGTCAGACCACCAAAAGAAGGAGAAAGATATTATGCTTTGCTAAAAATTGAAGCAGTTAATCATGAAGATGCAGAGCTCTCTAAAGAAAGAATTGATTTTGAAAATCTTACTCCTCTTTTCCCTGAAAAGATGATTAAGTTAGAAAATAAATCAAACAGCATATCCACTCGTATTATTGATATATTTTCTCCGGTCGGTAAGGGTCAGCGAGGACTAATAGTATCCCCTCCGAAAGCAGGTAAGACAATTTTATTAGAAAAAATTGCTAACGGAATTACGATTAATCATCCGGAGATAAACCTGATGATTTTATTAGTTGATGAAAGACCGGAAGAGGTTACTGGTATGCAAAGATCGGTCAAAGCCGAAGTAATTAGCTCTACCTTCGATCAGCCGGTCACTAATCATATAAAAGTTGCGGAAATTGTTTTGGAAAGAGCTAAAAGATTAGTGGAACAAAAGAAAGACGTGGTCATATTGTTAGATAGTATTACCAGGTTGGCACGGGCTTACAATCAAACTATTCCTACCAGCGGTAAAACTCTTTCCGGAGGTTTGGATTCAAGTGCTCTTTATTTGCCCAAAAGATTTTTTGGGGCTGCGAGAAATATTGAAGAGGGAGGCAGTTTAACTATACTTGCTACTGCTTTAATAGAAACAGGTAGCAGAATGGATGATGTAATATTTGAAGAGTTTAAAGGTACTGGAAATATGGAATTGAGGTTAGATAGAGAACTTTCCGAAAATAGAATATTTCCCGCGATTGATATCAGGAAATCAGGTACTCGAAAAGAAGAACTATTGCTGAAGAAGGAAGATTTGCAAAAAATATGGCTATTAAGGCGAGCCTTGTCTTCTCAATCCACTCTCGGTGCGGTAAAATTAGTGATTAATAAATTAAAAAAGACTAAGACAAATCAGGAATTTTTAAATTCTATTAAAGAACAAGATATTTAATAAAATACTTAATTCACAACCTAAAATATTTTAGTTAGCCGAAAATCTTAAGGTAATAACCGCAGAAAGAAGAATGTTACTTTTTTTCTATCTTTTCTTTCTCTTTTTTCACTCGATACTTGATACTATATACTTGGTACTGTTTTGATACGAATTAAATTGACCTTAAAAAAATAATATGTTATAATTCCTTAGATTTTTAATCCGTTAAATAACTATTATAAAGAAAATAATATAAGGAAGGAAAAAATGAAAAAAGACATTCACCCAAAATACGAAAAGGCAATTATCAGCTGTGCATGCGGAAACAGTTTTGAAACCGGTTCTACCAAAAAAATTATGAAAGTAGAAATATGTTCTGCCTGTCATCCCTTTTTTACCGGTAAGCAAAAGATAATCGATACTGCAGGAAGAGTTGAAAGATTTAATAGGAAATACAATTTAGAAAATGAGGAAGATAGCGATAATTAGCTAAGATACAGACCCAAAATATTTAAATGATTTTCAAAATAGATATTCCCTTAAAAAATAAATAGAACAAATTTTTGATGAATGATTACAAGATTAAGAATATGAATGAGAAAAAGATATTAGTTCAAAATATTGGTAATAAAATGAAGAATCATTTTAAATATAAAAAAACAGAGCTTTTAAAAAGCTCTGTTTTTTTATATTACTTTATCGATATACGAAAAGAGAATTACATTTTTAACCACTAAATATTTATGATTCACTAATTTACGATGGTGAGGAGGAAAGAAATGCCCAAGATTAAAAATGAGGGTTCGATTGAAGTCATATGCGGGAGTATGTTTAGCGGAAAGAGCGAGGAATTAATAAGAAGAGTTCGCAGGGTTCAAATTGCCAAAAAGAAGATTCAAATATTTAAACCGACTATTGATAACCGATATGCAGTGCAGTATATCTACTCGCATAATGGCACTAAAGTTGAAGCTATCAATATTAGCGAACCAAAAGAAATTCTGGAAAGAATAGAACAGGATACCGAAGTTATCGCTATTGATGAAGCCCAATTTTATAAGGATGACATTGTATCAGTTTGTCAAAAATTGGCTGACCAGGGGAAAAGGGTAATTATTGCTGGCCTGGATCAGGATTTTAGAGGTGAACCCTTTGGTCCAATCCCGAAATTACTGGCAATAGCAGAATATATAGATAAGTTGCAAGCTATCTGCATGGTCTGCGGTAATACAGCTTCCAGAACTCAAAGATTGGTAAATGGTCAACCGGCTAAATATAGTGACCCGATCATATTAATTGGCGCCAAAGAAAGATATGAGGCAAGATGTCGGAAATGTCATACCGTACCAAAGGAGTAAAATCGTATTAAGTATCGCCTATCAGGTTAAGAACGTAAATTCCAGAATAGGTATGAAATATTAATCTATTTTGAATTTTGACTTTACCTTTTTGATTAAATTAATTAACCAGTTAAACAAGTAACTAACTAACCAAATGGAGATTATTTCTATGAAAGTTAGGTTGATAAATTATACCAAAGATCCTGAAAAAATAGTAGCTCAGTCAGCAAGATTGTGCTATTCTGCATTGAGCATTGAAGATTTGGAAGAAAAACTTAATGAGGAATCAATAAAAAAATTAGTTAAAAAGATAATGAAATTGGGACATTATTCTGTTTTGGAGCATGCTACCTTTACTTTCGCTATAGAAGAAATTTCCAGAGTTACTTCCCATCAATTAGTACGGCATCGACTGGCTTCTTTTTCCCAACAAAGTCAAAGATATGTTAAAATAAATAAGAAAAACTTTGCATACATCATTCCAAAATCTATCGAGAAGGATAAAAAATTAGCTAAAGCATATAGGGATACTATAAAAAAAATGGAGGACGTTTATCAGTTATTATTAGATGATCATATAGAGGCAGAAGATGCGAGATATATTTTACCTCAAGCGGTTTCCACCAAGATGATCATCACCGTAAATGCCCGGGAATTATTGCATATCTTCGAGCTAAGATGTTGTAATCGGGCACAATGGGAGATCAGAGAAGTGGCTATAAATATGTTGAAAGAAGTTAAAAGTATTGCACCTACTATATTTGAAAATGCTGGTCCGCCTTGTATTTTAGGACCTTGCCCCGAAGGAGTATTATCCTGTGGTAAACCCTGGCATAAAAATAAAAAAGAAGGAGAAAGGGATAATCATGAAAAATGCTGATTGTAATTATGGAGGTCAAGCGGTCATTGAAGGAGTGATGATGAGATCTCCTTTAAAGTATGCCATTGCTGTCCGTAAGCCAGACAAAGAGATTATTTTAAAAATAGGTAAATTAAGTACCTTATCCGATAAGTTAAAATTTCTAAAATGGCCTATTTTTAGAGGAGTGATTAATTTAATTGAGTCTTTAGTCCTTGGCTTGAAGGCATTAACTTATTCAGCGGAACAGGCAACCGGAGAAGAAGAGAAAATAAATAGCCTTGAAATGTTTTTTACCATTGTAATTGCTTTTGCCTTGTTTATAGTGTTTTTCATCGCTTTACCTACTGCAATAGCTCGATATTTAGATACTTATCTATCCAATATTATTGTTTATAATTTGTTTGAAGGATTATTAAGAATTAGTATATTTATTACCTACTTATTTTTTATCTCAAAAATAAAAGATATAAGAAGGGTATTTGAATACCATGGAGCAGAACACAAGGTCATATATACTTATGAAGCTGGTGAGGAACTGAATGTAAATAATGTGAAAAAATATAGTACTCTGCACCCACGATGCGGCACGAGTTTTATTTTTATTGTTTTAGTCATGAGTATTTTGGTTTTTTCTTTATTGGGGAAGCAAACTTTGCTTTTAAGGATAGCCTATCGGGTTTCTATCATTCCCATAATAGCCGGACTATCCTATGAGATCTTAAAATTATCGGCAAAAAACATGAGTAAAACATTGATAAAATGGGCAGTGATGCCCGGATTATGGTTTCAAAAACTGACTACCAGTGAACCGGACAACGCTCAAATTGAGGTAGCCATAGAAGCATTAAAAGGTGTTTTACCTGAAGATAACAAAAAAATAAAGTCTGAAGTAGTTAAGAATGATTAAAAAATTAGAAGAATTAGAAAAAAGATATGAAGAATTAAATAAAGCGCTTTCTGATCCAAATATTATTGCCCATCAATCCAAGTTTCAGGAGTATGCAAAAATCCATGCTGATATTTCTAAAACAGTTGTAAAATACAAACAATATAAAGAAACAATAAAAGAGATTGAAGAAAACTCAAAATATTATTTGGAAGAAAAAGATGAAGAATTTAAAAAATTAATAGCTGAAGAGTTAAGTCATTTAAAAGAGAAGAAATCTAACCTGGAGTTAGAATTACATGAAATAATGTTTCCCAAAGATCCTCACGATAAAAAAAATTGCATCGTGGAAATTCGAGCCGGCGCGGGAGGTGACGAGGCGGCACTTTTTGTAGGTGATCTTTTTAGAATGTATTCTCGTTTTGCTGAAAATAACGGATGGAGAAGTGAAGTGATGAATTCTAATCCTACAGGGATAGGAGGATTTAAAGAGATCATATTCAGTATAACCGGAAAAGGCACCTATGGAAAGTTAAGATACGAGAGTGGAGTACATCGGGTTCAACGTGTTCCGGTAACCGAGTCAAGCGGAAGGATACATACTTCAACAGTTACGGTAGCTATACTTCCCGAAGCGGAAGAGGTTGAATTGGAAATTAGTCCGAATGATTTAAAAATTGACCGTTTCCGCTCTACCGGACCAGGAGGGCAAAGCGTCAACACTACAGATTCAGCGATAAGAATTACTCATATTCCCACTGGAATGGTGGTTACCTGTCAGGACGAGAAATCGCAACACAAGAATAAAGATAAAGCTTTAAAAATATTAAGAGCAAGGCTTTTTGATATGGCAGAAAGAGAAAAGCAAAAAGAGCTTTCTATTAAGAGAAAAAGCCAGGTCGGAACGGGAGATAGAAGTGAAAGAATTAGAACTTATAATTTTCCTCAAAATAGAATCACCGATCATCGTATTGGTTTGAATTTACATAATTTGGAAGAAGTATTGGAGGGAAATTTAAACGATTTAGTGGCCAACCTTTCCAAACAATTAAAAACGATTAGTGAAATTTAATGCCATGCCGGAAAATAAGTTTAGATTTCAAACTGTTAGCCAGTCCTTAAAAAATATTGAGCAAATATTTAAAAATAATGGAGTAATCAATTCAAAAGAAGAAGCGGAAATTTTATTATGCTATTCTTTGAGGATGAGCAGGAGTGAGATATATTTAGATTTTGATAAAGTGTTGAAAAATACAGAAAGCATGCAATTAGAGAAAAAAGTTCAAAAAAGGATTAAAAAAATTCCTCTCCAATATATCACTAAACATCAAGAATTTATGGGAATAGACTTTTTAGTAGAAAAAGGAGTTTTGATTCCACGACCCGAAACAGAAATTTTAGTAGAAGAAGTAATTAAGAAATTAAAAAATGTTAAATGTTCTAACCACCCGGTGGTGGCAGATTTAGGAACCGGTACAGGGGTAATTGCTATAAGCCTGGCTAAATTTATTAACAATATTATTATTTATGCAACTGATGTGTCAAAAATATCTTTACGGACAGCCTTGAAAAATGCCCAAAAACAGGCCTGTAGAGATAAAATAATTTTTCTGCAGGGAGACTTATTTCAGCCGTTTTTAGGAAGAATAAAAAAAAACAGCTTAGATGGAATTATTTCCAATCCCCCTTATATTAGTTCTTACGATTTTGAATTATTGCCTCCCGAGATAAAAAATAATGAACCTAAAACCGCTTTATTCGGAGGAATTGACGGTTTAGATTATTATCGTAAAATAATAAGCAATAGTCCTCAATATTTAAAAAAGGAAGGCTTTCTTGCCTTGGAAGTGGGTATGAACCAGTCGAAAATAGTTGAGGAATTAATGATTAAAGAGGAACATGCCTATCAAAATATAGAAATGATCAAAGATTATTTGGGGATAGAGAGAGTAGTAATTGCTTACAGAAAATGATATTAGTATCTAACATCATAGTATATAGTAAAAAATTTAGAATACGGTAGTCAGAATTTAGAATAAAAAAGAGTCTAAGCTAAAAAACAAAAAAAACACGAAATCTTTGCTCGATAATCGATGATCGATACAGGATAACATAATTATTACTACACGCTAAACGCTATATTAGATACGAATCTATGGAGTTTTAATAGAATGATCAAAACGATTTTATTTGTCTGTACCGGTAATACCTGCCGAAGTGCTATGGCAGAAGGATTATTTAAAAAACTGTTAAGAGAGAGGATAGAAGACAATAAAAAATTTAAGGTTATATCGGCTGGAATTTATGCTCTTTCAGGTATGCATGCAACGAATGAAGCGATAAAGGTTATGGCAGAGCAAGGAATTGATATTTCGCATCACACAGCCCAACAATTACAAGAAGATCTTATTGAAAAAGCAGATCTAATTTTAGTGATGTCTGATTCCCATAAAGATTATATTAAAACAAAATATTCTTTTGCTCAAGATAAAATTTACTTGCTTAAAGAATTTGCCCAGACTGGTAAAATTAAAAATAAGCACAAAGTTGATGGAAATAATGAAATAACTGACCCTCTCGGGCAGCCCATAGAATTTTATCGGATGATAGCTAAACAGCTGAAAGAAAACTTAGAAGAGAGTTTAAAGAAGATTCTCGAAGAAAATAAATAAATGACGGCGGTGAAATATAGAATGAAAGTGGCTTTGGGCAGTGATCACGGAGGTTATCAATTAAAAGAAGACATCAAAGAATATTTAAAGCAGCTAAAGGTGGAATATATTGATTTTGGCTGCGAAAACGAAAAATCTATAGATTATCCGGATATTGGATTTAAAGCAGCCAAAGAAGTAAAAAGCGGAAGTTGTGACCGAGGAATCTTGATTTGCGGCAGTGGAATTGGCATGTCTATTGTGGCAAATAAAGTTAAAGGTATTAGGGCGGCACTTTGTTATAACGAATTTACTGCCCGCTATTCCCGAGAACATAACGATGCGAATATTTTAGTTTTGGGAGGAAGAGTTATTGGTTCGGGATTAGCTAAAGCAATTGTAAAACTGTGGTTAGATACTCAATTTAGTCAGGAAAAAAGACATATTAACCGTTTGAACAAAATAAAACAAGAGGAAGAGAATAGTTTTAAATAAAAACAGTATAAAATATCGAGTATCAAGTATCGAGTGGAATAGAGCTTGGTACTTAAAACGACCCATTAGGAGGAGAGAGCATTGTCAGAATTAATCGTCTTAGACCACCCTTTAATACAACACAAAATTACCTTGATTAGAGATAAAAACACCCAGATGAAAGAATTCAGAGAGTTAGTAGATGAATTATCTAATTTAATGGCCTATGAGGCAACCAGAGAAATAGAATTAGAGGAAATTGAAATTGAAACTCCTCTTGGCAAGACTAAAAGCAAAGTAATATCAGGAAAAAATATAGCCATTGTGACAATTTTAAGAGCAGGTTTAGGTATGGTTGATGGAATATTGAAACTTATTCCTCCGGCAAAAGTAGGACATATTGGAATATATCGTGATCCCGAAACTTTAATGCCCGTAGAATATTATGCAAAACTGCCGTCTGATATTAAAGATAGGAAGGTTATCATGGTCGATCCCATGCTGGCTACTGGAGGTACAGCCGTTGCTTGTATAGACTATATCAAGAAATGTGGTACAGTAGATATCAAGTTTATGTGTTTGATTGCTGCATCAGAAGGTATAGATAGGATACATAAATACCATCCTGATGTCAAAATATATGCTGCATCTGTAGATAGAAGATTAAATTCACATGGATACATCATACCGGGATTAGGAGATGCCGGGGATCGTTTATTCGGAACCAAATAAATAAGCATTCAGTATATGGTAAACTTTAGTGCCTGGCACAAAAGTTTACCATATATGAGATATAATAATTTATTAAAGGAGGTTTTAATTCATGACTCGTCCGACCTGGGATAAGTATTTTATGGAAATAACCGAGTTGGTTTCCAAGCGCTCTACTTGTTTAAGGAGAAAAGTAGGAGCAGTAATCGTTCAAGATAAACGGATACTGACCACCGGGTATAATGGTGCACCCAGGGGGCTGTCTCATTGTTTGGAAATAGGATGCTTAAGAGAAATAAAAAAAGTAGCTTCCGGAGAAAGACAGGAATTGTGCAGGGGATTACATGCAGAACAAAATGCTATTGTACAGGCTGCACTCCATGGTATAAGTATAAAAGGGAGTGTATTATATTGTACCACCCAACCTTGCGTGACCTGCGCCAAGATGATTATAAATTCTGGTATAAAGAAAATTGTTTATAAAGAACAATACCCCGATGATTTGGCTCGAGAGATACTGAAAGAAGCAGGGGTAGTTGAGGTTCATTATGAATAAAATAAAAATTATTCTAATTTTCGGAACGCGCCCCGAAACCATTAAGTTTCTTCCTGTAGTTTCACAAATAAAAAAATACTCCCATCTTCTCGAGTGTAAAATCATTGTTACTGCTCAACATAGAGAAATGCTCGACCAAATGTTAGAGATCTTTCAAATCCAATCTGATTATGATTTGAATATTATGAAAAAAGGCCAATCTTTATCAACCATTACCAATAATAGCCTTTCGGGTATTGAAAAAATATTAAAAAAAGAAAAACCGTCTATGATTCTGGTACAGGGTGATACGACGACTACCTTTGCGGGGGCATTAGCTGCTTTTTATCAAAAAATAAAAATTTGTCACGTAGAGGCGGGGCTTAGAACTCACCATAAATATTATCCTTTTCCTGAGGAAGTAAATCGGCATCTAACTAGCGTACTAACTGATCTTCACTTCGCTCCTACTAAAAAATCCTGTGAAAATTTACTGCATGAAGGAGTAAAAAGGGAAAATATTTTTATCTGTGGAAATACCGTGATAGACTCTCTATTAATGATGGTCAAAGAAAGCCATGAATTTAGAGAACCTTTATTAAAAAATAGCAAAATAATAGAGCAAAGAACAATTTTGGTCACTATGCATAGGAGGGAAAACTGGGGAAAACCATTAAGAGAAACTTGTCAGGCAATAAATAAAATAATCGATGAATATCCTGATATAACCTTTATTTTCCCCTTGCATAAAAATCCTGAAATAAGAAAAAATGTTCGGGAAATTTTGCACCACAAAGAAAATATTTTGCTCTTAGAACCTTTAGACTATGATGATATGGTTAACTTGATGTCTAAGTCATATATGATTCTGACTGACTCGGGCGGAATACAAGAAGAAGCTCCTTCTTTGGGAAAACCGGTATTGGTTTTACGAGATGAAACAGAAAGGCCGGAAGCAGTCGAAGCAGGCGTAGTCAAATTGATTGGAACTAATAAAGAAAGAGTATATAGTGAAATTAAGACTCTATTAGATAATAGAGATATTTATAATAAAATGTCTAAACACGTCAATCCTTACGGAGACGGAAAAGCTTCAGAAAGAATTGTTCAAAAAATATTATATGATTTTAATTTAATTGAACAATCTCCCCACGAGTTTAAAGCAAAAAACGACAGGGTATAATTGACCAATTCACCAATTACCAAAGCACCAATTAGCCAATACGCTTATAGGTGGATACTTGCTTTATGTCTATGTCTTCTGGTTCTTGATTTTCTTCATAACCCAATACCCGATAAGTCATATATGAACTACATATTACATACTATAAACTAAAT
>DSEL01000107.1 GCA_011056645.1 Candidatus Atribacteria bacterium | reverse complement strand
CTATAATATAATTGACCAATTTACCAATTGGCAGATTAATTAAACTTGTTTTTTCGGCTTAGCAAAAGGTTAGAGTAATTCTTCTCCAAACATATTTTTTATTTTATAAGGTTTCCCATCCTTAATAAATAACTTGGGCACACGTTTTTTATCAGGCATATGAATAATTTCGTAATTAATAGTAGCAATTTTTTCGGCAATTTCCTCCACGGTTATTTCTTCCCTTCCCTGTCTTCCCCACAATACCACTTCATCTCCTACCTCCACCTGAGGAAGATCAGTCACATCTACCATGCACTGATCCATACACACCCTTCCGATTACAGGAAAACGTTTTCCTCTTACCAAAACTTCTCCTCGATTAGAAAGAAGCCGACTGTAACCATCAGCATAACCAACTGGTAAGGAAGCAATTTTAGTTCCACTTTTAGTAATATAGGTTCGGCCATAGCTGATATATTCTCCCTGAGGTAATTCCTTAAGAAAAGTTATCTGGGTTTTAAAACTATGAGCCGGAGTTAATTTTAAAGTTCTCTTTACCTCGTTAGAGGGATATAATCCATAAATAGCAATTCCCGGTCTTAATAAATCTAACCACATATGAGGAAAATTAAGAAGAGTCGCACTATTTCCTACATGTTTTATCGGAATTTTTATGCCTTCTTCTTCAAAAATATCTAAGACGCTTCTAAATTTTTTAAATTGCGCTTCAGTATACTCCTTATCTTTCTCATCGGCAACTGAAAAATGAGTAAGTATCCCTTCTATTTCTATATCTTTCAACAACCTTACTTTTTTGGCGAAATCTAAGGCATGCTGAGGGGAAATTCCTATTCTTCCCATACCGGTATCCACTTTAATATGTACTTTTACTGTCTTTTTTGCTTGAACTGCAAACTTTGAAATCTTTTCTATTATTTCGTATCTACACACCGTAGGAGTTATATTATGCGAGACCAATGATTCTATTTGTTGTTCAGGGATCAAACCAAGGATTAAAATGGGAACATTAATACCGGACTTACGAAGAAAAATAGCCTCTTCTAAACGAGCGACAGCCAACCTGCTAGCCCCGTTTTTTAGCACTATGGAAGAGACCTCAAGAATATCATGTCCGTAGCCATTCCCCTTAACTACTGCCATTAATTCTTTGTTTTCACCTATTAATTTTTTAATATTTCTTACATTTTGGGCGATTGCATCAAGGTTTATTTCTATCCTGGTAGGGCTTAATAACTTTTTCATAGTCTTATTTTCCCTCCTTTTTTTATTATCTAACACAAATCAGGTTAAAAAATAAAATAAATTTATTCCAGTTATCAATAAATCCTACTCCATTTATTCTAAACTTAAAAAAGCATAAGGTACTTGTGATAAGATATCACCGGCTATCATCCCTCTTTCTCCTTTAAGCTGTCTTGCTAAATCACCAGCAAGACTATGAATGTAAACTCCTGCTATTGCGGCAGAAAAGCTATCGGCTCCTTGAGCTATTAAACTGCTAATTATTCCGGTTAGAACATCTCCCGCTCCTCCGGTTGCCATTCCCGAATTATCGCCAATATTGATATAGACTTCCCCCTCTTTATTAGTTATGATTGTCCTAGCTCCCTTCAAAACAACTATCACCCTAAATTCTTGAGCAATTTCTCTGGCAATTGCTAATTGATGATCTAAGACATATCCGATGTCTTTATTTATTAGTGTAGCCATTTCTCCTGGATGTGGAGTAATCACCGGAGGAATTTTAACTTTTTTCAATAGGGAAAGTTCTTTGCTCAAGGCAAATATTGCGTCGGCATCAATAACTAAAGGTATATTAGATTTTTCTATAATTTTTCTTACTAACCGTTGGGTTTCTAATTCTCGAGAAATACCAGGACCTATCCCTAATACGGAAAAATCTTTCATTGGTCCTAAAATTGCTTCTTCTGCGTCTTCTGCTAAAGATTGTTTTTTTGTTTCAGCAAGAGGAAGAGTCATCACTTCGGTTAGCTTTATCTCCATTATAGGGTTCAGACTTTGAGGAATTCCTAATAGCACAATACCTGCACCACTTCTCATGGCTGCTTCACTGCTCAAATATGCCGCTCCGGTCATTCCTACCGAGCCAGCTAAAATCAAGACTTTGCCGAAAGAGCCTTTATGGGAACAGGCTGAACGAAAAGGCAGAATGGATCTAACTATCTCCTCAGTTATTATATTAGTTTTTATTTTATTATTTTGTAAAAGAGAAGAAGGTATACCAATATCTTCAACCCTTACCTTTCCCGCAAAACTTGCTCCGGGGAAAAGCATTAAACCAATTTTTGGCAGCGCTAAAGTAATAGTATGAGTTGCTTTGATACATGGTCCCTCGATCTTTCCGGAATCTGCATTTAAACCAGAAGGAACATCAATTGCCACCACGTCCCTATTGACTCTATTAATTAAATTTATTATATCAGCTTTTAAGCCAGTTACTTTTCCTTGTAATCCGGTTCCTAAGATAGCATCAATGATTAAATCAGAATCTTGTATGGTTTTTTGTATCTCTTCGATTTTTACGGTTTCCACTTCAAGTAATTCGATGCCCATTTTATCAATAATATTTAAATTTTCTCCTGCTTCATCTTTAATTTTATGGAAAGGAGCCAGCAGAAATACTTTTACTTTTACCCCATAATTATGAAGATAACGGGTAACTACAAAACCATCTCCACCATTATTGCCTGAACCTGAAAAGATGATAATCTTTTTTAATCTTAAGTCAGGGTAAATTTCTTTCAAGCTTTGAAATATTTTAAATCCGGCATTCTCCATTAAATCAAGACCGGATATTTTCTTTTCTACTATTGCTTTGCGATCAATTTCTCTCATTTGTTGACTGGTAGCTACTTTCATAAGATAACTCCTTTGAATTAGTCGTTAATAAATAGTAGATAGTCGTTAGTATATCGTATCGAGTATCGCGTAATAAGAAATGAAACATACTAACTATTTAACTAAATATATACGAATTAGAGTATTAATTTTTACTTATCAAGTATACCTTCAAGAACTACTTGGGCAACAGCATATTCTCTGGAGTGAGAAATACTTATAAAATACTTACAAACTCCTTTTTGGGAAGCAATATTTTTTAATTTTCCGGATGTTTTAATGATAGGTTGCCCGAGTTGATCGTTTTTTATTTCAATCTCTTTCCAACTTACTTTCCTTAATCCTAAAGCCAATGCCTTTAATAGTGCCTCTTTCGCAGCAAATTTCCCAGCATAAGATTGAAATTTTCCGCTCTCCTTTTTTTCACAATATTCTTTCTCCCAAGAGGTAAATATCCTATCAATAAAATTATTGCCCCATTTTTTAATTATCTTTTCTATTCTTTCTATTTTAACTAAATCTATTCCACAGCCTACAATCAATAATATCATTCCTTTTCGTGCTTTCTTTTAATTATTTATAAATAAGTGTTTTAATGACCTTCATAATAAAAGTTACCTTCTTTTATCTTTCCTTTTAGCCAATGTAATAAATATTTTTTCAGAATATTTCTACTGACCGGTATTAAAAAAACAAAACCCAATATATCCGTGATAAAGCCGGGGGTAAGTAGCAATATCCCTCCGGCCAGGATGATTGCTCCCTGAATTAAACTATCTCCTGGTAAGATTCCTCCATTTAAATCATCCTGGATCTTTCTTAAAATCATAAATCCTTGATTTTTTACCAGGAAGGTTCCGATTATCCCGGTTAGAATGATTATAGAAATAGTAGTTAGGCTTCCTATCTTCTTCCCTACTTCAATTAGAATATACAGTTCAGTAACTGGCACTATTACAAATAGTATTAATAATTTAGTAAAAAACATAGTTCGCTCCCATTTATAGTCATCTAATACTTCCTCAATAAATTATACTTAAGCATAATAGTATCTAGTTAATCTATGGATTGTATATCTCTTTCTTTATTCGTCTCTTTAGATATCACCATAAATCTCCCCTTTGCTTCGGTTAATAAGGCACCATTTTTTACTATACAATATATTTGGTAAAAGCCGCTAATTTAGGTTCTGGTCTCCGTCTTTTAATTTTCTCCAAATACTCCCTACTTGATACGCGATACGATACTTCTTTCTATACTCCCCTATTATCCGCTTTCTCTTTACTATATTACATATCCTCCACTAATACTAAATATTAGTTAGCTGACTATTTCTTTAATCGCCTTTATGGTATTATCAATATCTTCTTTATCTATTCCGTAATGAGTAACCAAACGTACTTGAGTCGGTGGTCGCGGTGAACCCAATATATTATACGCTGCCAACTTGGGTAAAAATTGGAAAGTATCCATAGCAGATTTTTTAAGGTCAAAATAGACCATATTAGTCTGAATTGTCTCTAAATCTACTTCAATTCCTTTTATGTCCGCTAATCCTTCCCCTAAAAATCTTGCATTTTTATGGTCTTCCTCTAATCTCTCTACCATATTTTCCAGGGCGATGATACCGGCTGCTGCTAAAACACCTGCTTGCCTCATTCCACCTCCCAGCATTTTTCTATTTTTTCTAGCTCTTTGAATAAATTCCTTTGAACCAGCCAAAATTGACCCTACCGGAGCACTCAAACCTTTAGAAAGACAAAACATCACTGAATCAACATCTTTAGTAAGAAGAAGGGGTTCGATATTTAAGGCGATAGCTGCATTAAATATTCGAGCACCGTCTAAATGTATATGAATATTCCGTTGATGGGCTAACTGGCAAATTTCTTGGGTTAGTTTAGGTGGAATAATTGTTCCACCTGCTCGGTTATGGGTATTTTCCAAACAGATTAAAGTGGTTTTTGGGTAATGAAGATTTTCATCTCTTAAGACCAGCTTAATGTTATGCGGTTCAGGAATTCCTTTATCTCCGACCATCAATCTTGGCATTACACCTGCAACTGCTGACATGCCACCCACTTCATAATAATAAATATGAGAATCCATTTCTAAAATTACTTCATCCCCTCTTTGGCAATGAGTCAGTACTGCCAGAAGATTACCCATGGTTCCACTGGGAACAAATAATGCTGCCTCTTTTCCCATTTTTTTTGCACCCAACTCTTCCAGTTGATTGACGGTAGGATCTTCCCTGTAGACATCATCCCCTACTTTGGCTATACTCATAGCTTTTCGCATCTCATCTGTCGGTAAGGTAACTGTATCACTTCTTAAATCAATTTTTTTTAAATTATGTTTCTTATTTAAATACATCATCAGTCTTTTCCTCCATGTTTTTTGTTGATTAGTTGTTTAGTAACCTGATAACCAATTTAATCCTTATTCCCTGAACAAATTGGCTAAACAAATTTATCCCTTCCATTCCTGGAACTAATAAATGGTTAGATACCTATCCAGTTCCCACTGGTGAACTTGAATTCGATAGTTTTCCCATTCTTCTCTTTTCGCTTCGATATAATTTCTCAAAATATGATCGGTAAAAGCAGATTTTATTACTTCATCCTTATTTAATTCTGACAAGGCTTCTTTTAACGTAGAAGGTAAACTTTCAATACCCAAAGATTTTTTCTTCTCTTTACTCATAGTATAAATATTTTGGCTTATCGGCTCTCCCGGGTCAATCCGATTCTTAATTCCATCTATTCCCGCTTTTAGAATAACTGCAAAAGCTAAATAAGGATTACAGGAGGGATCGGGATTTCTCAATTCTGCTCGGGTACTTTCTCCTCTTACAGCAGGTATTCTTATTAAAGGACTGCGATTTCTTTCTGACCAGGCAATATAAACCGGTGCCTCGTAACCAGGAGTTAGTCTTTTATAAGAATTGACCAAAGGATTGGTAATCGCAGTCAATCCTTTCGCATGTTTCAATAGCCCACCAATAAAATATAAGGCTTCCTTACTTAATTCATATTTTCCCTTTGGGTCAAAAAAAGCATTCTTTCCATTTTTGAATAATGAAATATGAGTATGCATCCCCGAACCAGCTATTCCGGTTATAGGTTTGGGCATAAATGTAACATGTAAATTATGTTTTAAAGCTATGGTCTTGCCGGTGAGCTTTAAAGTCATTATTCTATCAGCTGCAGTGAGAGCATCACAATATCTGAAATCAATCTCATGTTGACCAGGAGCAACTTCATGATGGGAGGCCTCAACCTCAAATTCCAATTTTTCTAAGGCTATTACCATATCTCTTCTCGCTTCTTCCCCTAAATCAACAGGCAAAAGATCGAAGTATCCCCCTCGATCATGAGTCTTGGTAGTTGCTTCCCTTTTTTCATTCAAAAAAAATAGAAAGAATTCTACTTCCGGTCCAATATTAGTGGTATATCCCATTTCTTCCACTTCTTTTAGTACTTTCTTTAAATTAATCCTGGGACAACCATCAAAAGGTGATCCGTCAGTATTATAAACATCACAAGTAATTCGGGCTACATCTTTATCCTCTTCCCAAGGATTTACTGTAAAGGTGGAAAAATCCGGTTTTAAAACCATGTCTGATTCTTCAATTCGTACAAAACCTTGGATGGAGGAGCCGTCGAACATAATTTCTCCATTGAGAGCTTTTTTCAATTCTCTTACCGGAATTTCTACATTCTTGGGCATTCCTAAAATATCGGTAAATCTTAATCGAATAAATTTTACATTTAACTCTTTAGCCTTATTTAAAATCACTTCTTTGGTTATTTCTTTCATTTATATCCTGCTCCTTATATTTTTTTAAAATATATTTTAACAATTATACTCTTTATCTAACAATTTTACAAAATAGGTTAGCCAAAATAGTTTACACTAATAATATTTATTTCTAATGACTTCTTTTTACTATTCCACCGTTACGCTTTTAGCTAAATTCCTTGGTTTATCTACATCGCATTCCAGTATATCAGCAATATGGTAGGCAAATAATTGTAAAGGTATTACCGATAAGATCGGATATAGTATATCCGAAGTTTTAGGAATATAAAATACTTTATCAACACTATTCGCAATCTCTTTATCGCCTTCAGTGGCAATAGCCAATACGCAAGTGTCTCGAGCTTTAACTTCTTTTATATTATTAATCATTTTGGCATAAACTTTATCCTGGGGTACTATTACAACTGTCGGAAAAGTCTTATCCAAAAGAGCAATAGGACCGTGTTTCATTTCTCCTGCCGGATAACCTTCAGCGTGGATATAAGAAATCTCCTTAAGCTTTAAAGCTCCCTCTAAAGCGATAGGGTAATTAATTCCCCGCCCTAAATAAAGGAAATGGTGAAATTTATAAAATTCTTCGCTTAATTTAGTAATCTCCGGATCTTTAAGTAAAATAATCTCGACCATCTGAGGGATCTTTATTAATTCTGTAAATATTTTATTAATCTCTAACGTATCAAGGGTTTTCCTTGCTTGAGCACAATAGAGAGCTAAAATATAAAGGCACATTAACTGGCCAAGAAAGGCTTTTGTAGTAGCCACGCCTATTTCCGGTCCCGCTTTAATATATATTACACTATCCGCTTCCCGGCTGATAGTGCTCCCTCTCACATTGGTAATTGCCAATAGATGAGAACCAGATTCCCGGCAAGCTCTCAAAGCAGCTATAGTATCTGCAGTCTCTCCTGATTGAGATATCAGAATAGTCAAATCTTTTTTTCCCAGTAATATTTTTCTATATCTAAATTCAGAACTATAATCCACTTCTACCGGAATACCGGTTAATTCTTCAAAAATATATTTTCCTACTAAAGCAGTATAGTAAGATGACCCGCAAGCTAAAATAGATATTTTTTCAATTTCTTTGATTTTATCTAAGGGAAGAGTCAGGTAGTCGAGTTTCAGTTTATTTGTTGATAAATCAATCCTACCTTCCAAGTTATTACGAATTACCATAGTTTCTTGAAATATTTCTTTTAACATAAAATGTTTGTATCCGCTCTTTTCGATCATCTCTTCATCCCAATCAATATATACAATCTCTTTTGATAATATTTCTCCCTCGGCGTTGATTATCTCTACTCCATCTTTAGTTATAGTAGCAATTTCTTTTTCTTCCAAAAAGATTACTTTATTGGTATAACAAAGTAAGGCGGCTATATCAGAAGCTAAAAACATTTCTCCTTCTCCTACTCCGATAATCAAAGGGCTCCCACAGCGTGATGCAACAATTTTCTCTGGATCGCGAGTGGAAATAACTCCTATAGCGTAAGATCCTTCTACTTCTTTTATAGATTCCTTAACGGCTGAAGTTAAATTATCCGAAAAATTGCTTTCTATTAAATGGGGTAGAATCTCAGTATCTGTTTCAGAGATGAAATTATGCTTTTCTAAAATTAATTTTTCCTTTAAGGGTAAATAGTTCTCTATAATACCGTTATGCACTACTACTATTTCCGAGTTACATCCACAATGTGGGTGTGCGTTTATATTATTGGGTTTTCCATGGGTAGCCCACCTGGTATGACCAACACCAATATTACCCTTTGGAGCTCCCTTCTCTAATAATTTTTCTAATTTAGCTACTCTCCCTTTACATTTTTCTATTTTTATTTCATTATTTTTTAATGCGGCGATGCCTGCAGAATCATATCCTCGATATTCTAATTTCTTTAATCCGTTCAATAAAATAGGTACAGCTTCTTTTGAACCGATATATCCAATTATTCCACACATTTTTATATCCTTTCACAAAGTAAATATTTTTTTAAAATAAAATACCCTATTACCAATCCATTAAGAAAGATAATAGGGTTCTTCATTGTTTCTATTTCTGCAATGAATTCCTTGCTTTAAATTTTTAAGTGTTTGCTGATAAATTTTACACTTTTTGCTTTATGTTTTTCAATAAACGTTTATATTAGAGTAGAAAAACCTTAGCAAGAATACTTAAGTATGGATTTATTTTTCCATAAAAACCTTTTTGTGCTTGTAATCGCTCACAAGTTTTGTAGGTTTTATAAAGATCTGGCAAACCTAGGAGTATCCGCCGAATTTTCGATAAACTCCTTCCTCGTCAACTTACCGTAGTAAAATCCCTGATCATTTCTCTTAAGTAAGTTCTGGCGCTTATATTCAATTTTTTAAATTTACTCTCCTTTATCACCTCCCTCTATTAGTCGTTAGCATATAGCATAGCGGATAGTATTTAGCTTATAGTTTTGATTTTATCACTAAATACTATTTAATAACTACTATTCACTGGTTATATATCTTCCATTTTGATTATCTCCCCTAAATCCCGGGCGATTTTTTCTAATCGATTCTTATCTTCTCCTTCCAATAATACCCTTATTAACGATTCAGTACCAGAAGCTCTGACAAAAATTCTGCCCTTTCCGTTAAGTTCCTCTTCTATTTCGGTAATAAATTTTTTTATAGTAACATTTTTAAAGAATTGCCCTTTATCTTTAATCTCAGAATTCAAGATGACCTGAGGAAATTTCTCCACGATTGAAGCTAAATTAGATAGAGTTTTTCCTTCTTCGCTTAATACTTTCATTAGTTGTAAAGAAGTCAATAATCCATCCCCGGTAGTGCTATATTGCGAAAAAATAATATGACCTGATTGTTCCCCTCCCAGTACTGCCTTAACTTTCTTCATCATTTCCAATACATAACGGTCGCCAATTCTTGTTCTTATTACTTTTCCTCCTGCTTTTTCTATTGCGCTATCAAGGCCGATATTGCTCATTAAGGTAGTTACTACGGTTTTATTGGGTAACTGGTTCTTCTTGATAAGACTTAAAGCACAAATTGCCATTATTTGATCGCCGTCTATAATATTTCCCTTCTCATCTACCGCAATTACCCTATCCGCATCTCCATCATAAGAAAAGCCTAAATCTGCTTTTTGTTTTAAAACTTCTTTTCTTAAAGAATCAGGGTATACTGAACCACAACTAAAATTTATATTGGTACCGTCAGGTATATTGTTTATGGTAATTATCTCTGCACCTAACTCGGTAAAAACACGAGGGGCGATCATAAAAGAAGCACCATTAGCACAATCTAAAACGATTTTATATTTTTTGAGTGAAAATCTTGGGGAAAGGGTATTTTTAATGTACTCAATATATCTTTCTGTGGCACCGACTAATTCTTTTATCCTGCCAATATTTTCCTTAGTTGGCCATTCATTCTTTGAATGATTTTCAAAATATATTCTCTCTATTTCTTCTTCTTCTGCATCAGAAAATTTAAATCCATCTCCTCTAATATATTTAATGCCATTATGATCGAAGGGGTTATGGGAAGCAGAAATAACTATTCCACAATTAGCCTGATAGGCTCTGGTTAGGTAGGCAACTACGGGTGTAGGTACTATTCCCACTCTTAGGACATCCACTCCTACTGAGCATATTCCCGCTATCAAAGCAGCTTCTAACATATCTCCAGAAATTCTAGTGTCTTTACCAATTAATATTCCGGGATTAGCTTTACCTTTAAATAAATAAGCCCCGGTTCTTCCTATACGAAAAGCCACCTCAGCAGTTATGGGCTCTTTGTTAGCAATTCCTCTTATTCCGTCAGTTCCAAATAATTTTTTCATAAACCATCCCAATATTAATTCACCAATTCTCCAATTCCTCAATACACCAATTGGTAAATTGATAAATTATAAATTTTATTTATTAATCAACACGGTAAGTTCTTCCGGTTCAACTTTAATTAGAGTAATTCCTTCGGGAAGGACTACTTGAGCTTTAACCTTTTGCTCAACCCGAAAATCATCTGTAAATATTATAAAAGCCTTTACTTCTTCTGCTTTTAATAGGTCAACTAAGATATTTTTTCCTTCAACAGTTACATCAACTGTATTTGGTTTTATTTCGCAAGATACAAAGGGAGATAAATCTCGTGGTACAACTGGAATATTTTTTAGGACCTTCTGAATAATGGCTTCTTTAACTTGTATGGTAACTTCAATAAGCTCAACCTCGCCTTCCGCTATATTTAATCCTTCTTCTAGAGCAGGAGGAACTCTGACGGAAAGAGTCTTGGTAATTCCACTTATATCAATAGCAATAGTCTCTAAAAATTCAATTTTACTTATTTTAGAATAATTACCAAAAATTCTTATTTCATCGGGATTAGATGATATTTCAGAAATATAATAACCGGGAGCCGGTTTTCCGATTATTTTTGGTTTTACTATTAACTGAGCTTCCGGGTATCCGTGGGTTAAAGAAATTGATGCCTCCACAAAATCAGGTTCAATTTTTACATCTTTAATTTCATTTCCCTTTACATCCACTGCCTTTATAGTTATTTCCCTGCTTAGATCTTCCTTTGCTCCGGAAATATCAATAGCACAAATTACCTGATTAATACTTTCTAATACACTCTGCGCGCCAGTTATCTTTACTTTGGAAGGATTAAATTGAGGTTCACCAGTTAAAGAATATCCTTTTTCAGGAGTTCCTATTAAACTATATTCCACTTCCATCTCTTTAGCTAAAACTTTTTCCAGTTCCACCATTATTTCCGAAGGAATAATTCTAATGATCTGAGTTCTTTTGGGAGCATCAACTTTTACTTTTAATTTATATAGACCTTCCTGGTCAATTTCAGAAAAATTTACTATTCCATTAATCTGATGAGGAGAAATATTATTAATTACATCTTTAGGACCTTTAATGCCAATACTTACATTCTCAGGGAACTCTTTAGCAATTAAATCTTCTCTAAGATTATTTTGAATAAGTGATATAT
>DSEL01000106.1 GCA_011056645.1 Candidatus Atribacteria bacterium | reverse complement strand
TTTTAATATTATTTCACCTGTTGTCTTTCTTGTTGTCCAATACTCACCTTTAAGTTTTGAGGCAGGATTACCTATAATCTCAAACACTATTGCCCCTTCATGAACTGAACTTCTGTTAGATAAAGATAATTTAGGTTTGCTTATATAACAGTATACTAATTGCTGAATCTGTTTATCCTTGTTAATTTTAAAATCTTCTACGTAGCTTTGACTTACCATTTCAGTTGTTTTCATTACACAATCTATTTTTGAGAATTTTTGTTTAATCGTTAAGATAACAGAAATTGGATCATTTTTTTTATTAGTCTTTGTATCAATCCAGTCAGAATCAATAAATCCTTCCCATGTTCCATTTAAATTTGGAAATGGGACAAGCCAACCTCGGAATATCTTTAATTTCCATCCCCAATTAACAAAAAATGCATATATTACTAAATCAATAGAGACAACTTGGGGAAGAATTTTTAAATATTCTATGAAGTTTGATAAATCAACATTTTTTAATGAGGCAATTCCAAACCAGATAACTGCAGATATACCGAGAAATATAAATAAAAATGCTTTAATATTTAAATTCTTCATATTTATTATTCAAATCCTATATAATTCCAAGCAGCTCTTAAAAAATTATTAGCTTCTTGCCTTGTCCATTTTTGTAATGGTCGAAATAAATATATTAATTCGCTCACTTCTCCCCACTCTTTACAATCTTCATAATCTTTCGTTTTATTGCACAGATAAATTATACTTTCTCGAACATCTTCTGTATGAGTATAATTATTCAAATTATTATTTGGAACATTCCAAACAAGACACTCAATTAAAAAACCAGGTATTACTTTGGCTTGAGATACTTCATTTTCAGACATTTTATTACACAAAGTTTTTAAAATTCGAACTGTGTATTTAAATCTATGATTTGTATCATTATTTTTATTTAACCCATTGGAATAATGCTGTTCAGGCCAATTTATAACTCTTTCACCATTATCGGAATACAACTCAACTCCAGATAGATACTTACCGTTTTGTTGATATCTACGGTGCTCAAAAAATGGTGCAACATCAGCATCAACATGATACGAATTTTCTTTTATATCAAATACTTTATTTCCACGCTTTACTGAATTTCTGCCAAAATAAGATATTAAAGCTTCGTAAACTTCATTTTTAAATTGTGTATAATGATAGCTTGCATCTATAATATTAAAATGCTCACTTGTATAACCTTCGGGCAAATCATAAAAAAAAGAATCATAACACAATATACCTATATCAATGTCACTATCTTTGCGAACGTTAGTATTATTCCGATAGGAACCTTGTATGAAGACTAGTATCCTTTTTTCTCTTAGTTTATCATTTGCTTTAATAGCGTTCTTAATCTCTTTTTCAACATTCTCGCATCTTTCCTGTTCAGACTTTCCTGGTGGTTTTGCCCAACTTGTAAATGTATCTTCCCAATTATTCAATGACATTAGTTTTCCTTTCAATATTAAAAGAATAAAGGAGTCAGGTCTCATCATTTGGCATATCGAACCCTAAAGATCAAAACCATTATATTTCTATGCTTTTCTAAAATGTTTCTACGTAAATAAAAAGGACAGAGTAAGAAAATAATCAAATTTCTCTCTTACTCTGTCCTTTTGCCTGAAAGATTCTTCCTAAGAAATTAGGAGATATTTCTTTTAGTAAACTCTGTATGGGTTTTCCTAAAGCGTAGGAATTGCCCCGTCGGTGCTTTTTTGTATAAAGCTCTCCAGAGTTCTGTCCGGTAACGGTCCATTTGCCTGAAAGTTTAAATACTTTTGGTATCTTACCTCTTCGGCTCCTTTTCTCTTTTTGTAAAAAAGAAAAGGTCTCTCCTGTTACCTTCATACAGATTATGATATTTATTTAGTTAAAACGTTCTAATATAACTAATACGACATAATTCTTAAAAGTCCTTCTTTTTAAGGAAAGTTTTGTTTTGTAGGTAAAAGAGGAACACACTTTACTTTTTATAAAGCATTAAATTCGGGAGTATTAAAGAAGAATGCCCCCTTTTTATCTAAGTTTTAAAAGTCCTTCTTTTTTAGAAGAAAAGTTTTTGGTTCAGGAAATGGAGATTACCGCACCCTGATAAATCAGGGTTCACACTGACAGAACGGGACGGATGAGTTCGACCACTGCTTTTCAAATATTCTTTCTCAATTATTTTGATTAATTAAATTCACAATGACTTTAACCATAGTATCTTTTTCTTCTGCTTTGCTTTCAGCAATCAATAAGGTCAAAGCCACCAGGGCATTGTCGGCAAGGCGTTTACTGCCATCCTCATGATATAGAATTTTATTTTCATTTAAAAACCATAAGAATAAAGAGGTAGCAATTCGCTTATTTCCATCTATAAAAGAATGATTCTTAACCACAAAGTATAGGAGATGGGCAGCTTTTTCTTCAATGCTGGGATAGAGATCTTTTTTATCGAAAGTCTGATATATTGCTCCAATAGAGCCAGAAAAAGATTGGTCTTTTTCCAAACCAAATAATCCGGAGGGGTAATGGCTTTTCAGGCGTTCTAATTCATAGCGGGCTTTTTGGTAGCTAATCCTAAATCTCTCCTGAGTAGTAACCTTTTTTATCTCTAATTTTTGTAAATCATATTCATCGAGTAAATGCAGGGCTTTTTGGTAATCAAGGATCACTTTTAACAATCCGGTTGCTTCGGTTGAATCTAAGGATTTATTCTGTAGGAGTCTTCCCATAATTCTTGAGGTTTTTTGGAATTCTGTTAACTTCGCCCGGTCTTCGCGCATTCTTTTTTCATTTATGGTATAGCCTTTAATAAGATGTTCTTTTAAGACATGGGTAGCCCAAATGCGGAATTGGGTACCGCGTTTGGAATTTACCCGGTAACCGACGGAAATTATCGTGTCAAGATTATAAATTAACATCTGTCTTTTCTTTCCATCTTGTGCAACTTGTGCAATTTTTGCACAGGTTGATTTTTTATCCAATTCCTTTGCGCTGTATACGTTATTAATATGTCTTACTATAACTGAACGATCTCTTTTAAATAACCTCGCTAATTGATGTGCATCAAGCCAAACGGATTCTTTTTTTAAATTGACTTCAAATGTTTCTTTCCCGTCCGGTGTGGTATAGATGACTATTTCATTATTTCCCGGCATTAATATTTTCCTTTTTTTTAATTATTGATACTATTCATGATTATTTTACATTTGCAGGTTAGTATATATCTACATACTGTACTACTTGTTAAAAGTCCTTCTTTTTTGAAAGAAAAATTTTAAGTAGAATTAGGGGGACACACTTTACTTTTCTCCTCGCATAAATGTGGGAATACAAAAGAAGAATGTCCCCCTAATTCTACTACCTGTAAAAAGTCCTGCTCTTTTTTGGGAAAAAATATTTTCAGTTAAGAAAATAAAGATTGCCTCACTTTCGTCGAAAGCGATGAGTGAGACTTGACCTCATAAGATACTTGACAAGGGCAGGATTTTTAATTATAATAAACATACCGTCGGTCGGTATGTATAAAAGCAAGGAAGGAGATGATAGTTTATGTCAATAGAAGAAAGAAAAAGCAGAAAACAGGAGTTTCTTGAGATAGCCTTAGAATTGTTCTATCAAAAGGGATTTGAAAATAGCACTATTAACGATATTATCGAAGAAGCCGGAGTATCCAAAGGGGCATTTTACCATTACTTTGTCTCCAAGGAAGAAGTCTTGGAAACGATTGCCAGACAGTATGTTGAAAAGAAATTGAATGTCATAGAAAACATTGCTGGTAAAGCGGATTTAAATTCTCTGGAAAAGATCAATCAAATAAGTGAAGATATGTTTGGTTTCAAGATGCGGCATGCAGAGATGCGATGGAAAATATATAAAATCATAGCCCGGAATAATAATATTAAACTGGAAAATCAGATACTGGAATATTCCCTGGAATTATCCAGGCCAATTTATCATAAAATAATCATGCAAGGAATAGCAGAAGGAACATTTAATATAAACTACCCCGAAGAGGTCACCGAACTGTATATCCATCTCAACAGCATATTTAATAAAATGTCATCTAAAATTATCATAGATAGTTTTGAATCTGATCTTGATGATTTAGAAACACTTAAAAGAAAAATGATGGAACCCAAATGTATAGAAATACTTACCAGGAGATTTGCTTTTTATGAGGAAACCTTAGAAAGAACACTGGGAATAGAAAGGGGGTCAATTAAGTTAGTAGAACCATTGTTAGAAAAGTTAAAACATTTGTAATTTTTATGCACAATCTCAGCACTTTTTTTGAAAGGAGTAGGACGGAATGTTTCATTATCAATACATTCGAAGATTGGATCAAATCAGTAAAGATGATTTCCTTCTTGTCGGTGGAAAAGCCAGCAATCTTGGAGAGATGATTAAGGCCGGATTGCCGGTACCAGGTGGGTTTGTTGTGCTGACTTCGGCCTATCAAGGATTTGTAAAAGAAAACAACCTGCAAAGAAATATAAGTAAAATTATTGAGAAGATTGATTTTAACGATACCGCAAAATTAGAAAAAGTATTCGAGACCATTCAAAATTGGTTTAAGGATAGTAAAATACCTGAAGATATTAAAAATGAGATAGCCTCGGCATACCAAAAATTAGGTGGCGGCGCAGTGGCCATTCGTTCTTCGGCTACGGCAGAAGATTTACCCGGGAGTTCTTTTGCCGGTCAATATGACACCTACCTGAATATTTGTGGAATAGAGGGCATTTGTGAAGCGGTTAAAAAATGTTTTGCCTCATTATGGAACACACGAGCCATGTCGTATAGAGCAAAACAGGATATATCAGATGATGAGCTGTCCCATGCGGTTGTAGTACAAAAATTAGTTAACGGAGAAAGAGCAGGAATTTTATTTACAGCCAATCCGATTAACCATCGACGAGACCAGATGATGATTAATGCATCCTGGGGCCTTGGAGAAGCCATCGTTAGCGGAGAGGTTTCTCCGGATCAGTGGATAATAGAGAAAAATACAAGGGAAATGACAGAAAATAAAATATCTACAAAGCAAGTAATGACTGTGAGAGAAACAGAAGGAACTGTTAATGTAAAAGTTCCGGTAGAGCTACAAAATAAACCATCATTAAGTAAAAAAGACATTAAAAATCTAATAGAAATGGGATGTAAAACTGAATCATACTTTAGTTCACCCCAAGATATTGAATGGATCATTGCAAAAGATAAAGTCTATCTTCTTCAGTCCAGAGATATTACAACGCTCCCGGATAAGGAAATTTTGACTGATTATTTTGAATGGAATAGTAGTAAAGAAAGACATTATTTGTGGACTAATAATATGGTTGGAGATGTTTTTCCTGAGGTCATGACGCCAAGTACCTGGTCGATGTGGAATACTGTTCTGGGTAATAGCTTTGGAAGACATCCAGCCATAGGGAATATTGGGGGACGCCTTTACCTTAATTATTCTTTTGTCTATTCAATGATGAGAAAGTTTGGCAAGAATCATGAACAGACAGTAAATTTTTTAGAAGCTATGATAAGCCCTCCATCGGAAAATGTAGATATTCCAATCATTCCCATTTCCATAAAAACAATATTATCTGAAATCATACCCTATCAAATTAAAACAGCATGGAAGCAGAGGAAGTTAAAGAAAAACTGGCATATCATCACCTCTGCTGTGCCTGAAAGGTGCCAAAAAATTCGAAAAAAAATAGCGGAGGTCCGTGAAAAGAAGGAGTTAGTTCCCCTATGGTTTGAAGAAGTAAAACCATTATTCATCCAACTGTTTTACCTTCAGGATACATTCAATGATAATTTTTTTATGCCTTATGCTAATTTTAAAAGTGAGTTAAAAAAATTAGTTACAGAAGAAAAGGCCAATGCTTTTTTGACGAATATGAACAGTAATTCAGAGGAACTGGCCAGTATTGGTCCGCTTTTAGGATTATTAAAAGTGGAAAATGGTGAAATCAGCGGTGAAGAATATATTCAATTATATGGACACCGACATTATAATGAAAACGAGTTTTCAGTACCACGTCCGGAAGAAGATGAAGAATGGTTTGAGAAACAATTAGCTGAATTTAAAGATTCAGCGGTGAAGGTAAAAGAATCATTGAAAAGAAGGTCAGCTGATTTTGAAAAAATGTGGAAAAAACTTGAGAATGATTACCCTAAAAAAGCAAAAATATTAAAAGAAAAAATAAATATGATTAGAGATACAGTACATATAAGGGAAAGGATCCGTTCAGAATTGAGCCGTTCAGTTGGTGTTGTTCGTCATTTCTTCCTAAAAGCAGGGGAGTTAACCGGTCTTGGTGAAGAAATTTTCTTTTTGACCCATCAGGAATTAATTGAAGTATTGTCAGGCAATCATTTATCATGCCAATATATTCCTGTCAGAAAGAAAAAATACGCTGAATATTGTAACTTGCCACCTTATCCTCAATTTATCAAAGGGGAATTTAATCCCTTTGAATGGGCGAAAAATCCAAATAGACGCAGTGATATTTATGCCATTGAGATTTCTACTTTATCATCACCTGACGATAATATCATTAAAGGATGTGCGGCATCCTTTGGCTGTGTGGAAGGAATTGTACGGCGTATAGACAGCCCTGAAGAAGGACATTTACTTCAACCAGGTGAAATTCTTGTTACCACAACAACCAATATAGGTTGGACTACTCTATTTTCGAAAGCAGCAGCGGTTGTCACTGATGTTGGAGCTCAACTATCTCATGCAGCTATCGTCGCTCGTGAAATGGGCATTCCCGCAGTTGTAGGAACCGGGAATGCAACCATGTACATGAAGACGGGAGATCGAGTAACGGTAGACGGGAGCAAGGGAATTGTAAGAGTTTTTAAGGACGGGCAATAGAGTAAATTTTTTTAATGTAATCAAACCGACGGTCGGTATATTTACATTGGGAGAAAGGACAAATTACTACAATGAAGAAAATAAGCATTAATATCATCGTTTTATTTTTCAGTCTTGTCGTTGTTATGTTGGGGTTCGGTATGGTGATGCCTCTCATTCCCTTTTATATAGAAAGGTTGGGTGCGGGCGGAAGTGAACTCGGCCTTTTAATTGCTTCTTATGGTGTCATGCAGCTTATCTTTGCTCCCATCTGGGGAGATATATCAGACAGATGGGGAAGAAGAAAAGTGATGATTGCTGGCATGCTGGGTAATGGTGTTACTCTTCTTGCCTTTGGATTGGCAAGTCATCTATGGATCCTTTTTATTGCAAGAATATTATCAGGAGTGCTGGCTTCAGCTATGCTTCCTGCATCAATGGCCTATATAGGCGATATTACTACCACGGAAGAACGGGGAAGCGGCATGGGATTAATAGGAGCTGCTGCGGGTGTCGGAATAGTGATAGGACCTGGCCTGGGAGGTTTACTGTCGGTTAATTCCCTTGCTTTTCCATTTTTTATCGCTGCATTACTCTCAATGATATCAGTTTTATTCATTTTTTTCTTTTTACCTGAATCCCTTTCGGCAGAAAAGAAAGCAAAAAATAGCCAAGGAGTTATCACGGATCAATATGCACGGATGAAAAAAGCCTTGCTCAGCCCAATTGGAAATTTGCTTATCATCACTTTTATAGTAAGCTTTGGACTGACAAATTTCCAGGGGATATACGGACTGTTTGCCTTAAAAAAATTTGGCTACGAACCGCAAAAAGTGGGCACCATTCTTATGGTCATGGGCATTGTTCTGGCTGTTGGTCAGGGAGTGATAGCAGGTAGGCTTATCAAGAGATTTGGAGAGGAATTGATAATAAAAATGTCCTTATTACTCAGTTCTATTGGTTTTCTTTCCATGGTAAAAGTGACGAGTTACCCGGGAGTATTAATCAGCACGGGATTTTTCATTTTGGCGATCTCTTTACTCCGCCCTTCCCTGGCTGCCTTAATTTCCAAAAAATCTACTGTGGGACAGGGCATGTCTATGGGTTTGAACGATTCCTTTAAAAGCCTGGGACGGATTTTTGGCCCTGTATGTGCAGGTTTTATTTTTGATATTAATGTTAACTACCCTTATTTATTCGGCGTTGCCATTATGTTAATCGGTTTTTTATTAGGATTAGCCAAAATTAAAGAAACAGGAAATCTTTCCGGATAAACAAAGAAAATAAGGAAAGAAAAATAAAAAAGATGCATTCCAAACAATCGGGGAATGGTATATAAAAAAGTAAGGGCAGATACAAAATCTGTCCTATCATTAAAATTAATTGAGAATGAATGCGTTAAAATTAATGTTTAAAGCATCTTGTATCGGTAAATACCATAGCCAGATTATGCTCATTGGCAGCTTTGATCACTTCCTCATCTCGCTTCGAGCCACCTGGTTGAATAATGGCGGTTATTCCCGCTTTAGCCGCCTCATCTACCCCATCTCTAAAAGGAAAAAAGGCATCGGAAGCTAGATATGACCCCTTGGAACGACCTTCTGATTTTCTAATGGCAATGAGAACCGAATCTACCCGGCTCATCTGTCCGGCACCGACACCGACGGTCTGTTTATCCTTGGTCAAAACAATGGCATTCGATTTGACCTGTTTAGCTGCCTTCCAGGCGAATAAGAGCTCTTCCAATTCTTTTTGATCTGGTTTTCTATTGGTGACTACTTTCAGGTCTTCTATATTGATTTCCTTTATGTTTCTATCCTGAACCAGAAATCCACCGGGTATTTTTTTAATATCTTTTACTTCGGTATCTCTATTTTTTAAATCTCCCACTTTGATTAAGCGGCGATTCTGTTTTCGTCTTAAGATTGTGAGAGCTTCATCTTCAAAGTCGGGTGCCAGTACTGCCTCCACAAAAGGCGTTTCATCAATTAAATCAGCCAATTTTGAATCTACTACCCTATTGATACCGATAATGCTGCCATAGGCAGAAAGAGGATCCCCCCGGTAAGCTTTTCGAAAAGCTTCTTCAATAGTAGACGCGCTGGCCAAACCACAGGGATTGGTGTGTTTTACAAAGGCAACGGTAGGTTCCTGAAAATCTTTCACCATCTCCAGGACCGCTCCTAAATCGACTAAATTGTTGAAAGATAATTCTTTGCCTCCCAATTGTACTGCATCTCCCAGGTTGGCTTCTTTTACCGATACTTCTTTGTAGAAAGAAGCTGATTGATGAGGATTCTCTCCATAACGCAGATCTATCACGTTTTCACCCAGTAAATTGAGCGTATGGGGGAAAGAAGTCGATTCTTTAAGTAGATTTTTTCTTAAATATTGGGAAATAATCCCATCATAAAATGAAGTATGTTCAAATACCTCGGTCGCTAATCTCTTTTTAGTCTCCAAGGATACTTCTCCCTGGTTTTTCTCTAATTCTTCCAAAATGATAGGATAATCCCGGGGATTTATGACGACAGCGACATCCTGATAGTTCTTGGCTGATGCCCTTAAAAGCGAAGGTCCGCCAATATCAATATTCTCGATCGCTTCATCCAATGTTACTTCTTTTTTTGAAATGGTTTTTTCAAAAGGATATAAATTGACAACAACCAGGCCAATTGGTTCTATCTGCTGGACTGCTATCTGCTCTTGATGGAGGGAATTATCACTTCTGGCTAATAACCCTCCAAAAATCAAAGGATGAAGGGTCTTGACCCTGCCATCCAATATCTCCGGAAAATTGGTTACTTCGGAAATTAATTTCACTTTGATTTGAGCATCTTTTAATAGCCGGGCTGTTCCTCCGGTAGAAATAATTTTGATTCCTAATTTTTCCAGACCTTTGGCAAAATCAATCAATCCTTCTTTATCGGATACGCTGATTAAGGCGCGTTTTATTTTGGTCATTTGTTTTTCTCCTTTATAGCCTTAGCGGCAATATCTTTCCGGTAGTACATACCTTCAAAATAAATTTCTTTTACAGCTTCATAAGCCTTTTCTATTGCTTTGGATATCGTTTCATCCCAGGCAGTTATCCCCAGGACCCTTCCTCCCGAAGTAACTACCTGATCACTCTGCAATTTGGTGCCGGCATGAAAGGCTATCATATTTTTCATTTTTTCCATCCTTTCCAAACCGCTAATCGATTTTCCTTTCTGGCACTTCCCCGGATATCCTTTGGAGGCAACTACCACACATACTGCAGCATTATCTTCCCATTCAATATTAATTTGATGAAGTTTATCCTCAATGACTGCATTCAATATATCGATTAAATCTGTTTTTAATCTGGGCAATATAACTTGAGTCTCCGGGTCACCAAAGCGGGCATTAAATTCTAAAACTTTGGGACCTTCTTTGGTTAATATCAATCCGGCATAAAGGACCCCTTTATACTCTTTCCCTTCATTCTGTAAACCTTTTACAGTAGGTTTTAAAATCTCTTCCAAAACTCTCTTTTCAAACTCATCAGGATAAAAGGGAACCGGGGAATAAGCTCCCATCCCCCCGGTATTAAGCCCCCGGTCATGATCAAATATCTTTTTGTGATCCTGGGAGGAAACCATGGGGATAACCGTTTTCCCATCACAAAATGCCAAGATCGATACCTCTTCTCCTTCTAAAAATTCCTCTATGATGACCTGCCTGCCTGCGTCCCCAAATTGTTTTTCTTTCATCAGTGCATTCAAGGCGTCTTTTGCTTCTAGCAAATTTTCTACAATAAATACGCCTTTACCTGCAGCCAACCCGTCTGCCTTGATGACCAAAGGGAAAATCTGTTTTTGTATATAGGCGAGTGCCTCCTTGCTATTTTGAAAGACTTCATAATTTGCAGTAGGGATATTGTATTTTTTTAATAAATATTTGGAAAAAACTTTACTTGATTCAATCTCAGCAGCATTTTTACTTGGACCGAATATCCTTAAACCCTGTTTGTTAAATTCATTGACAATTCCCCGGGATAAAGGTAATTCCGGTCCCACTACGGTTAGATCAATCTTTTCCTTTTGGGCAAAATCAACTAATTTTTCTATATTGTCTGCATCAATGCTTTCACATTGGGCTAACCCGGAAATTCCGGCATTGCCCGGTGCGCAATAAATTTGAGAAACTTTTGGGCTTTGTTTTATTTTCCACACCAGGGCATGCTCCCGTCCTCCACTGCCAATAATCAATACTTTCATTTTAAATTTACCCCTCTTCTAAAAATTCTAATCAAGGGAGCGGATTTATCCGCCCCGAAAAGATGGGTTCAATGAATTAAACCCCTACATTTCCTTTTTAATAAATGATTATTTAATCAAGACTTTTCTTCCTTTAACCATTAATCTACCTTCACAAAATAACTGGATTGCTCGAGGATAAATTTGATGTTCTTCTTTCAGGATTTTCTCTGCCAAAGAGTCCTCGGTATCATCATCGCTCACCTCTACTGCCTTTTGCAGGATAATCGGACCGGAATCTACTCCCTCATCCACAAAGTGAACGGTACATCCGGAAATCTTAACGCCATATTCCACGGTTTGCTTATGAGCATGTAACCCCGGGAAAGAAGGGAGTAAGGCAGGATGAATATTTATGATCTTATTTTGATAGGTCCTGATAAAATAAGGACTCAAAATTCTCATATAACCGGCTAGAACGACCAGGTCAATTTTTTTCTCTTTTAAGGTTTTGATGATCTCTTTATCGAAATCTTCCCGGTTTTTAAATTCCTTAAAATCAATATAACGGGTATCGATAAGATATTGTTGAGCCCTTTTCAGGGCACAAGCTTTCGGATGATCGCTGATCACGATTTTGATTTCACCGGCAATTTTACCATCTTCAATGGCCTCAATGATGGCCTGTAAATTTGTCCCTCTGCCGGAAGCCAGGACTCCGATATTTATCATAAATTTCTCCTTAATGACAACTTTCGTGCCTGGCACAAAAGTTGTCATTATTTAATGATGGTTTGTTTTGTTCCCTTAATAATTCGACCAATGACATAAGATTCACAATTCATGGATTCAAGTACTCCTGATATTTTTTCAGATTCACTATGAGATACAATAAAAATCATTCCTATACCCATATTGAAAGTTCGATACATTTCTTGATTAGAAATTTTTCCTTCTTTTTGGATTAAGGAAAAAATAGGAGGTCTACTCCAGCTACCGGAATTTATTTCTACAGATAATCCTTGGGGTAAAATGCGGGGAATATTTTCCAATAATCCTCCTCCGGTAATATGAGCTATTCCCAAAATCTTATATTTCTCAACTAAATACAAAACCGGCTTCACATAAATCCTGGTTGGCCGAAGCAGCTCTTCTCCCAGGGATCTTTCCAGAAAATTTAATTTCTCATCAAGTCCATATTTTTTTACTTCCAATAACACTTTCCTGACTAAAGAGAAACCGTTACTGTGTAATCCATTAGAGGCAATGCCTATTACCGCATCCCCTTCTCTAATTTCACTGCCATCTATTATTTTACTTTTTTCTACTATTCCCACTGCAAAACCGGCCAGGTCATATTCATCTTCTGCATAAAATCCGGGCATCTCTGCTGTTTCTCCGCCCAATAAGGCACAATCTGACATTTTGCACCCTTCGGTAATTCCTTTTATCAGTTCAATCACTACTTTTTCTGACAATTTACCAATGGAAATATAATCCAAAAAAAATAAAGGTTTTGCCCCACAGGTGATGATATCATTCACCGACATGGCCACTAAATCTATCCCCACCGTGTCATGTTTTTTAAGAGCAAAGGCAACTTTTAATTTGGTCCCCACTCCGTCCGTTCCGGAAACCAATACCGGTTCTTTATATTTCTGTTCTGTTAAAGAAAACAATCCGCCAAATCCACCAATGCCACCCAATGCTCCGGAAACAGAAGTTTTACCGATCAATGGTTTTATTTTTTCAACTATCTGATTGGCCAGGCTAATATCTACACCGGCTTCTTTATAAGATTCTCCCATCAGTTAGATTTTCCTTTCTTAAACTAGCGTCCTCTGGGGCTCGATGAATCGAGCCCCTACACTGGATACTTTCCATTAAAACAAGCCAGACAAAAATTATCAGCCGGAATTTTATCAAAAACACTGCATAATCCTTCAATACTCAGGTAACCCAAACTATCTGCTTCTATCCATTTTCTGGTTTCCTCCAGGTTATGATTAGCAGCCCTTAAATATTCTCTGTTTGGCGTGTCTATCCCGTAAAAACAAGGAAAGAAAATAGGCGGAGAACTGATTCGAACATGAATTTCCCTGGCTCCTTCATCTCTTATCAATTTTACAATCTTTCGACTGGTAGTCCCCCGGACAATAGAATCATCGATCAATATTACTCTTTTATCCTTTATGATCTCTTTAATAGGGGAAAGCTTTATTTTCACGCCAAATTCCCGGATTAATTGTTCAGGCTGAATGAAAGTTCTCCCAATATAACGATTCTTGATCAGCCCTTCATCATAGGGATTTCCTGATTGAGCTGAATAACCGATAGCTGCAGAGATTCCAGAATCAGGCACAGGAACTACGATATCTGCTGGTACCGGATACTCCCGGGCTAATCTTCGACCCATTTTTTGCCGGCTTAATGCTACATTTTCTCCGAATATATTACTATCCGGACGGGCAAAATAAACAAATTCAAAAATACAAAGAGATCTTCGGTTATTAGAAATAATTTTGGTCGATCTTATCCCCTCTTTATCAATGACTACCATCTCTCCCGGTTCCACTTCCCGAATAAATTCAGCGCCAATAAGATTAAAGGCACAGGTTTCAGAAGCAAAAAGATGAGAATCTCCCAATTTCCCCAGGGCAATGGGATGAAAACCGAGAGGATCTTTAAGCCCGATCAATTTATCTTCCGTCATGATGACCAAAGAAAAGGCACCTTTTAATTGGGTAGCTACTGTTTCAATATTCTTTTCAATATTTTCTTCCGGAGTCATTTTTATTAAATTAGATATAATTTCACTGTCTGAGGAGGAATAATTCTGAATACCTTTCTCTTTTAATTTTACCTTTAATTCTGCCTGATTCACCAGATTACCGTTATGAGCTAAAGAGAAAGTGCCCCCTTTATAATTCTTTAAGATAGGCTGGCTGTTTTCCCAGATATTGGCTCCGGTAGTAGAATATCTTACATGACCGATAGCACAATTACCCTGCAAGGCCTTTAACTTTTCTTCATTAAATACTTCCGATACCAACCCCAGATCTTTATAGATCAAGAGCTTTTCTCCGTCAGACACAGCAATTCCTGCACTCTCCTGCCCCCGATGCTGAAGGGCATAAAGAGCAAAATAAGTTAATTTAGATGCATCTTCTTGATTAAAAATTCCAAAAATGCCACATTCTTCATGCATTATTTTGCGCCTCTCCAAGCTTTTTCCAGCTGCTCTACTTTTATATTGATTAACCGGTTTATTTTTAATTTTTCCCCCTGTACAGAACCCAATAGCAACAGAGGAACCTGGTATCTTCCGGCTATCTCTTGAAATGAAGAGAGATTTTTCGAATCAAGAGATAGGATGATTCGCGATTGGCTTTCCCCGAATAATAAAGCATCTCTTCTTATCTTGCTTTCAATTTCAATTTTCGCTCCTTTTTTCCCTTTGATACAGCTTTCTGCCAGGGCAATGGCCAATCCGCCTTCCGAACAATCATGAGCTGAAGATACCAATCCCTTCTCGATTGCCTCCCGGCATACCTTTTGGACTGCCTGCTCTTTTAGTAAATCAATCTGCGGGGGTACTCCTTTTTCCAGATGATGAATCACTTTTAAATATTCACTTCCACCCAATTCTTCTTTATTTTCCCCTAAAAGCACGATCAAATCATCATCATTTTTAAATGCCATAGCACAGATATGTTCATAATCTTCAATCATTCCCACCATCCCGATAACCGGTGTGGGATAAATGGATTCCCCTTTGCTTTCATTATAAAGACTTACATTTCCGCTTATGACCGGGGTCTGCAATATTCGGCAGGCTTCACTGATCCCTTTGATGCTTTCTTCCAATTGCCAGTAGATGTTTTCCTTTTCGGGATTTCCAAAATTTAAACAATCAGTGACTGCCCGGGGCAAAGCACCCTTGCAGGACAAATTTCTGGAGGCTTCTGCAACGGCTATCTTCCCTCCCGTCAGGGGGTCAAGATAACCATATCTTCCGTTGCCGTCAGTGGTAAGGGCAATGGCTTTTTTGCTTCCTTTTATTCTCAATATAGCGGCATCATCTCCGGGAAGCATAATAGTATTATCCCCTATCATATAATCGTAATTTTCATAGATTTTTTCCTTGCTTATCATGTTTGGCGAACCCAAGATTTGTAATAATACTTGATTATAGTCATCTGGCTGAGATATTTCGGATAAGTCAAGCCGATTGACCGAATCTAAAATATCCGGCCTTTTCCCTTTACGATGATAAACCGGTACTCCATCGGTTAGTGATTTCACGGGTATATCTACTATGATTTCTCCTTTGTCTCTGATGATAAATTTCCCAATATTGGTTACTTTGCCAATCACTGCGGAATCCAAGCCCCATTTATTAAAAATAGTTTTAATCTCTTTTTCTTTTCCCTTTTTAACCACCACGATCATCCTTTCCTGGGATTCGGAAAGCATAATTTCAAAAGGGTTTATTCCTTCTTCGCGCGTAGGTACTTTGGATAATTCAATATCCAACCCGCTATCCCCCCGGCTGGCCATTTCAGATAAAGAACTGGTTAAGCCAGCTGCGCCACAATCTTGCAATCCAACTACATAATCCAATCCTCTTAACTCTAAACAAGCTTCGATCAATAGTTTTTCAGAAAAAGGATCCCCTATTTGAACCGCAGGACGATCTTCATCAGAGGTTTCATCTAATTCTGTAGAGGCAAAAGAAGCGCCTCCAATGCCATCCCTGCCGGTCTTTGCTCCTATTAGAATGACCGAATTCCCCTGGCCTTTTGCTATTGCCCGTAAAATATCATTTTTCTTGGCCAATCCTACACACATCACATTGACTAAAATATTTTCCTGATAACTTGAGGAAAAAACTGTTTCTCCTCCTACTGTGGGTACCCCGATACAATTACCGTAAAAAGAAATGCCCTCTATGACTCCTTTATAAAGATATTGAGTTTGAGGGTGATTAAAATCTCCAAATCTTAAAGAATCCAACAAAGCAATGGGTCGGGCACCCATGGCAAAGATATCCCGCACTATCCCTCCGATACCAGTGGCTGCTCCTTGAAAAGGTTCGATAGCCGAAGGATGATTATGGCTCTCTATCTTCATGGCAATCACATGGTCGTCTCCTATATCAATGATACCAGCATTTTCTCCTGGTCCCTGAAGGACCCATTCTGCTGAATTGGGAAATAATTTAAGAAGTGGTTTTGAGTTTTTATAACTGCAATGCTCTGACCACATCACCGAGTACATTCCTAATTCTACTTCATTAGGTTCTCTCTGTAGATATTCTTTTATTTTTTGGTATTCTTTCGGAGTAAGATTCCATTTTTTCCAAAATTTTTCCTGCTCAAAGCTTTTCATTAATCAACAATCTCCTATTTTAATTTGCCAATTTACCTATTCACCAATTATCCAATTATTTATAGCGTACTGATCTAATAGTAAATTTCATGATGGTTTCCCAATTTCTAAGATTTATTCATCTAAGTACCGACTTTTTCTTTAGAAAATCTAAAATAGAATGGAAAATATATTTTCCATCGGAGGAACCCAAGCAATCTTCTACGCAGCGTTCCGGGTGGGGCATCATACCCAAAACGTTTCCTTCTTTATTGCATATAGCAGCAATATTATCCGCAGAGCCGTTAGGATTTGCCTTTGAAGTAACCTCTCCATCCTCCTCGCAATACCGAAGGACAATCTGCTTGTTTTTGATCAGTAGAGATAATCCGTGTTCGTCAATATAATAATTACCCTCCCCATGAGCGATAGGTACTTTTAAAACCTGCCCACTTTTACAAGAATGAGTATGAGGAATTTGATTATTTTCCACTCTGAGGTAGGTATATTTACAAATAAAATGAAGACTATTGTTTCTCATTAATGCCCCGGGCAATAAACCTGCTTCAGTAAGGATCTGGAATCCATTACAAATTCCCAAAACCAATCCTCCGGCCTTAGCGTAATCAATGACAGCTGTCATAACCGGAGAAAATCGGGCAATAGCCCCGACCCTCAAATAATCTCCATAGGTAAATCCACCGGGTAAAAATATACCTGCATACCCTTTTAAGTCAGTCTGTTTATGCCAGATATATTCAACTTCTGCTTTTACAACATCACGCAAGGCATAAAAACAATCGTGATCACAGTTTGATCCCGGGAATTGAATGACACCAAATTTCACTTTAACACCTCAACTTCATAGGCAAAATCTTCAATTACCGGATTGGCCAATAATTTTTTACCCATCTCTTCAACCCTTTGCATGACCATCTGCTGATTCTGCCCCTTCATTTTAATATGGATATATTTTCCTATTCTTACCTCTTCTACTTCTTTAAATCCCAATGACTCCAAGGCATTTTGAGTAGCTTTCCCTTGAGCGTCCAATAACCCCTTTTTTAGGGTGATATAAATTTTAACCAACCACATTTTCTTCTCCTTTATACAAATTAACCAATTTGCCGATTCTCCAATTTACCAATTTACACTTCGTAAGACAGACGTTTCCCGTTTTCACGAGGATAAGCCCTCTTGTCTATTATTACACTATCCGCTAAACGCTATTTATTATTTGACCTATTTCCTCTAACAATTTTCTCATAGGAAGGATATTTTTAAACCACTCTTTTTTGGTTATTTCATTGGCAAATGCAGCATAAGCCATAGATATGAGTTCTTTCAATCTTGGCGGTAAGGGTGGAGGCGATAGATTTACCTTATCTTTCCAATTTAGTCCATCCTTCTTTTTTGCATCCATTAATTCTTTAAACCAGGAAGTTTTCCGATAATATAATCGTGCGATCTCCTTGCTGATAGGCATACCTTTAAAAGTAAAGCGACATTCGTCCAAAGTCCCCAAAACATCCACTACCATCAGGTTTCTATCTTCATCAAAAGCAAATTCTATTTTGCCATCTTCGTAGTTCAATCCTATTTTATTTGCCTCTTGCTCAATGAGCTGATTAATGGATAAGGTCATCTTTCTAATCTCTTCTAATTCATTGTCACTAAGGTGGGAATTTTTTTGAGCTTCATCCCAGCCTAAATAGCGGTCACTTGCTTCAAGTTTCGTGGAGACATCTAAAAAAGGTTTATCTAAGATTTGGCCAACTAGAGGTGGCACTTTCAGATCAAGGTCTTTTAATTTTAAATTCCCTTCTTTTAATCTTTTAAATACACTGGAACCTTCGGGAAGAGAATTACGGTAAATAATTTCCAGGGGAATCAATAAATTATATTTTTCGGTTTTATAAATAGAATAATCATAAGTACTGATTTTTTGTAAAGGTTCTAATACTCGAACTAATTTTACCTCCATGGTATCAACCGGCCTTTTAAGATTAGAAGAAAACTTTTCTATTTTATTATCTTCAGCCAAACCTAAATAATGAGTTTTTATCCCCATACTTTCCAATTTTTCAAAAAAATACGCAGCCGAAATGCACAAAGATTTACCCTTGTTGGGAATATGGTCAGGCATCTCTCCCCAATCAAAGACCGAATAACGATCCGAAAAAATAAACCTTCCCTTACCGCTTTTGCTTTTAGATGGTTTTTCTATGACCATTAAATCTTTTACACTACCCATTAATTTGCTCCTCTCAATTAATTTACTAATTTGCCAATTCGCCAATTTTCCAATTTTCCAATTAAAATTACGGGATATAAGTTTACAATTAACAGTCAATGTGTTTTCTATTATCGTCCTTATTTTGGTGAAGGGGTCTGATTTATACGACCCGAATATTTTAGTATTTTTTTTAGCGGGCTCAATGAATCGAGCCCCTCTAAATATATTATGCATTGATAATTACGTTATATTTCTATATCCTTTATTTTTTGAACCATTGATTTTCTAAAATCTTTAAGTCTTTCTCTAATTTTAGAATTTTCAATAGCCAATATATGTGCTGCCATCAGCCCGGCATTTTTAGCATTTCCTATCCCCATGGTAGCAACCGGAACACCTCCCGGCATTTGCACAATAGAAAGCAAAGAATCAAGGCCTCCCAACACTTTAGTTTCTATGGGGACACCAATGACCGGCAACAATGTCCTGGAGGCTATTACTCCCGGTAAGTGAGCTGCACCCCCAGCCCCGGCAATGATTACCTTAAATCCTTCTTCTTCTATCTTTGCAATATATTCAAACAGTAAATCAGGAGTTCGGTGAGCAGACAGCACTTTCATTTCGTAAGAAATGCTCAATTCATCTAATACTTCAGCTGATTTTTTCATGGTTTCTTTATCTGATACACTTCCCATGACTATCGCTACTTTATCATCCATAACTCTTCTCCTTCATTCCTCAAATTTTTATTGACTTTATTAATGATAATTTTGTAACAAATAAAAAACCCAAACGATAGAAATTCCATCAATCAGAGTGGAACCTCTCCGCCTGGGCTTTTAATCCTCCGGTGTAGTATAAAATAAATATACTTTGCACCACTCGGTTCTAATCTTATCTAAGCATAATATAATATTAACCAATATAAATCAGCTTAAATAAGCGATTCCCTAAGGTGCACTTCCACTCGTAGCCTGTCGTGATTTACGGTCACCTGGTAGAAACATCCTTGCCATATTCAAGGATTTATACGAGTCCCTATTATTTAATTTTGGTATTCTTTTCTAATTAAAATATAACAATAACTTACTGAATTGTCAAATGTTATATTTAGTTATTAGAATCCAAAAATAATCTACTATCATAAGAATTTATCCTTTATTTTTCAATCTCTTTAATAATTTACCTAAAGGAAGTGTATTTATTATATCTTTTTCTTCTAACCACCCTCGACGGGCGACATCTACTCCTAAATTCATAAATTCTAAGCCATCAATACTATGGGCATCAGTCTCAATAGCTAATTGCACTCCCTTATCTTTAGCCATCCGACAATAGATATCATTTAAATCAAGTCTTTCCGGATGCGAATTTATTTCTAAAATAGTTCCGGTCTCGGCAGCTACCTTTATCATCTCATTAATATCTACTTGATATGATTCACGGTAGCCGATCAAGCGGCCGGTAGGATGAGCAATAATGCTTACAAATCTGTTTTGCATAGCTTTAATAATTCTCTCGGTAATAACTTTACTCTCCTGCTTAAAACCAGAATGGATTGCTGCCACCACCACATCTAATTTACTTAATATTTCATCGGAAAAATCCAAACTGCCATCTGATTTTATATCAACCTCAATCCCGGTCAAAATGATAAAATCATCTAACTCCTGATTTAATTTTTGAATTTCTTCCACTTGCTCTCTAAGTCTTTCTTCGGTTAATCCCCCGGCAAATTTAAGTGATTGTGAATGATCAGTAATGGCGATATATTTATAACCTCTCTTTTTAGCTGCCTCTGCCATTTGCTGAATGGTATCTACCCCATCACTCCATTGACTATGTAAATGTAAATCACCTTTTATTTGAGGATTCTCTATCAACCGAGGCAATTTATTTTCCTGTGCCGCCTCAATCTCTCCCCGGTCTTCTCTTAGCTCCGGAGCGATAAAAGGTAAATTTAAAATTCGATAAACTTCCTCTTCCTCTTTCCCGGCTTTCCTTTGGCCAGTTTTCGCATCAAATACGCCGTATTCATTTATCTTAAAACCCATCTTTATCGCCAATTCTCTTAACTTAATATTATGTGCTTTGGACCCGGTAAAATATTGCAGTGCTGCTCCAAAACTTATTGGTTCTACTACTCTTACATCGACATGAATATCATCCCTGGTTATAACACTTGATTTAGTTGGTCCTTCAGCTAAGATTTCACTTACCTGGGGCAAAGAAGTAAATTTTTTCATTATTTTTTCAGGTTTTTGGGAGGTCACTAGAATATCGATATCACCAATAGTCTCTTTTTTACGTCTTAAACTACCGGCGAAGCTTATTTTATCCGTCTCTTTTAACTGATGTAAACTCTCTACAATCTCTTCTGCTAAAGGCAAAGCAGTACCCAAAAGAACTCTTTCTTTCCGTCTTTTATATAATTCGATTCCTCTCAAAATATTATCTTCAGATTTCTCCCCCATTCCCGATAGGTCTTTAATCTGATGCTCTTTAACTGCTTTTTCTAATTTCTCTATATTATCTATACCTAATTCTTCATATAGAAGTTTGGCTGTCTTAGGTCCCACTTCAGAAATATCCAGAAGCTCTATCACCCCGGAAGGTATAGTCTCTTTTAATTTTTCATAATACTCGAGTTTTCCGGTGGTTAAAAATTCTTCGATCTTTTGAGCAATAGCACTACCAACTCCGGGAATATTGTTCAATCCTCCCTGTTGGTAAATTGTCTCTATATCAATAGCTAAATTCTCTAAAACCAAAGCAACCTTTTCATAAGCTCTAATCTTGAAAGGATTTTCTTCTTTTATTTTTAAGATTTTAGCAATCTGCTCAAATATTCGGGATAAATCCAAATTTTTCATTTCTCTTGCCTCCCTCCATTATGAAATTTAAAATTCCTATTATTGTCTTGGTCCTTTTCTTTCATCTACAAAGTCTAAAATCACCTATATTTTTAAAAATTAGAATCCAGCTCATGCATTATATTTTCTATAAAAATCTTAAAATCCCTCTTTTTTTATAATAATTCCCTGGAATATTTTTTTGAACAGTCTGCAAACCTGTTTCTTACAAAAAAGTAGCCTGTCCCCTTTTTCTGTGCTTTACTTGATAAAAAGTATTTAAAAATGGTAAAATTACAATAATTAAAAGATAAGAATTATATCAAATAATCCATAATAATTATTTTATTAATATTTACTTTAATAATCAAATTAATGGGGATTAGAATTGATGTCAGAAAATTTCAACCCACTTTCCATAGAAGAAGTAGCAGAAGAATGTAAAAATTGTGAAAAATGTCCTTTGTATCTTTCTCGTACCAAGGTTGTTCCCGGGGAAGGAAATGCAAAATCCAAGGTAATGTTTATCGGAGAAGCTCCGGGAGAAGAGGAAGACCTCAAGGGTAAACCTTTTGTGGGTAAAGCTGGACAACTGTTAACTAAAATTTTACAATCAGTTGACATTAAAAGAGGGGATATATTTATAACGAATATGTTAAAATGCCGACCACCTGCTAATCGCAATCCTTCTAAAAGCGAGATAGAAACTTGTCTTCCTTATTTGGAAACCCAGATCGCTTTAATCAATCCCAAAATTATCGTTACCCTGGGCAATATCCCCACACAACATTTATTAGAAACTACTCAGGGAATTACTAAACTTCGAGGTCAGTGGTTTGATTGGATTGGTGAGATAAAGATATTTCCTATGTTTCATCCCAGTTATTTATTAAGAAACGAAGCAACTTTCCCGGGCAGTCCTAAAGAGTTAACCTGGAAAGATATAAAAACTCTCAAAAAAGCTCTTGATGAACTTTAAATTCCCTTTTTTGCTTCTAATTTACTTATTGATTTCACCACTAATTCCATCTAAAAACTGTGTATCGGCAACTTTTTCTAATACTCTTCTTTCGATTTCTCCGTTATGAAAAATATCCGGTCTTCCTTTTAAAATTGCCAATCCCACTCCTAAACCATATGCTCCCCACTTGGAAACTGCAGCGGTAATTAAAGCATCTGTCTTGGTTTAAGGCGCTATTCCTGCCCCACAAGGACATTTACATTTATTTCCAATAGGTAGTATTGTTTTATATTGAAAAGATCATCAATGGCAAGGAAAATTTAGAATTGATATATTTTTACAATAATCTTTGGGGTACTTAATTCTCTAACTCTTCTTATTGGTTATTTTCTCTAAGTTCTATTTCTTGGAGAAGGGCATCCTTGCCATTTTCTATATGTTCTCTCATTAATTTTTCCGCCAGTTCTCCCTTTTTTTCTATTAGAGCTTTTAGAATTATTTTATGTTCTTCTATTGATTTTGCCTGTCGTTTTTTTTGCGATATGATCTCGGAAAAACGTTCTCTTGTTTTTTTGTAAACATTATCTAATAA
>DSEL01000105.1 GCA_011056645.1 Candidatus Atribacteria bacterium | reverse complement strand
TCTTCTATACCGCTACCTATACCGACAAGAAAGATGAGGAATTTGCCTTAAGTTTGGGCGCAGTTAGATTTATAGTCAAACCACAGGAACCGGAAACTTTATTAAAAATTGTAAATGAAGTGATGGATAAACACAAAGAAAAAGTGCCGCTTGTTCCTCAGGAAGAGGAAGAAAAATATCTTTCTCGTTATAATGAACGATTGGTGCAGAAACTGGATAAGAAGATATTTGACTTAGAGAAAACGAATAAAGTCCTTCAAGAAAAAGAAGAGAAGATCTATAATCTAAGCCAATTCCAGGAAAATATAATTCATAATGCCAATGTTTGGATCAATGTACTGGATGAAAAAACCAATGTAATGATGTGGAATGAAGCTGCCGAAAAGATGAGCGGATACTCTGCCACAGAAGTCATTGGCCATGATAAAATATGGGAATGGCTCTATCCGGATGAAAATTACCGGATGAAAATTACCGCAAAAACTAGTGCGATCATTGAAAAAGGAGAAGAGGTTGAAGATTATGAAACCAAAATATCCTGTAAAGACGGCAAAGCAAAAATTATCTCCTGGAATTCCCGTAACCTGACTAACCCACAAGGCAAAATAATAGGTTCGGTTTCCTTGGGCAGAGATATCACCGCACGCAAACAAGCAGAAGAAAGACTCAAAAAAACCATGGATGAAACCATCGAGACTATGTCCAAGATCATCGAGGCCAAAGACCCCTATACTGCCGGTCACCAGCTGAGGGTATCTCAACTGGCTGTAGCCATCGCTGCCGAGCTAAACCTTTCCCAGGATCAGCTGGAAGGAATCAGGGTATCCTCTTTGATCCATGATATCGGGAAGATCAGCCTGCCTACTGAAACCTTAAGTAAACCCACCAAGCTAACTGATTTAGAATTTAGTCTGATCAAAGGACATTCCCAAATGGGATATGATATCTTAAAATCTATTGATTTTAACTATCCGGTTGCAAATATTGTTCTTCAGCATCACGAGAGACTAAACGGTTCAGGATATCCTCAAGGCTTAGAAGGTGACAATATTTTGCTTGAAGCTAAAATAATAGGGGTTGCCGATGTAGTGGAAGCCATGTCCTCTCACCGTCCCTACCGTCCGGCATTGGGTATGGATCAAGCTTTAAAAGAAATTTCTCAAAACAGGAATATACTTTATGACGCTGAAGTGACAGATGCCTGCTTAAAGCTTTTTAAGGGGGAGGAATTTAAATTTGAATTGTAGATAATAGAGTGATTCTGAAGGAAAAGTGGTGAATAAATATTGAATCTTTTATCATTTCTGCATTTTCTTGTATTTTTGTTTTATTTCTACTTGTTAATGTTTATACTATGTAAAGATCCAAAATCCTTGCTTAATAGGATTTGTGCTATTCTTATTGCTTGCTTTATGTTATGGAGTTTTGGATCGATTTTTATTTATAATCCGCAACTCTCAAAAGATACTGTTATTTTAGTTAATAACCTCATTTCCATGGGGTGGATCGGTTTCGCTGGTATCTTTTTATGGTTCGCTCTTATTTTCATAGAAAAGAAAAAAATATTTAAAAAACGAATTATTTATCCTCTTATCTTTATTCCACCTTTATTATTTATCTATAAACAATGGACCGGTTTTTTAACCGCTTCCTATATTAAACAATCCTGGGGTTGGGAAAGCGTTTGGTCGGATTCAATCTGGGCTTATCTTTTTTATTTCTATTATCTTTCATTCATGATGATAGGGCTTTATCTAATTTTAAATTTCGGAAGAAAGATAAAAGAACCAATCAAGAAAAAACAGGCAAAAATAATTTTTATTACTGCCTTAATTTCCCTTGTCTTTAGCACTTTAACCGATGTAATGTTTCCTATATTAAATGTTTTTGCACTACCTTCATTAGGAAATATAATTGCGCTTATTTGGGCATCTGGAATAGTATATGCTATTGCTAAATATAAGCTTATGGTTATTACACCGGCTACCGCAGCAGATAATATTATTTCTACTATGCTTGATTCCTTAATTTTATTGGACAGAGAAGGTAATCTTGTTAATGTGAATAAAGCTACCTTGGATTTATCGGGATATGGGAAGGAAGAACTAAAAAGAAAATCAATTGAGATATTTTTTGCAGAAAAAAATTTTAAGGATATCTTACTGGATAAAACCATGAAGAAAGAAGCCATTAAAAATTACGAGCTCAACTTTAAAACAAAAACCGGAGACAATATTCCGGTCATTTTTTCCAGTTCTGTGATGGCAGATGAAGCAGGAGGTATTGCCGGTATTGTTTGTATTGTTAAGGATATTTCCGAGCAAAAAAAGACTGAAAACATATTAAGAGAAGAAAAAAAATTATTTAATACTCTTATGAATAATATTTCAGATTCTATTTATTTTAAAGATAGGGAAAAAAGATTTATAAGGGTGAACAAAGTGAAAGCAGAACACTCAAAGGTTGCTCCGGAAGAGGTGATTGGGAAGACTGATTTTGATTTTTTTCCTCCGGAAATAGCCAAACAATCTTCAGCAGATGATGATCTCGTCATAAAATCTGGTAAACCAATTATTGATAAAACAGAAAAGATTATTTATTTCAATAAAACAGAGTATTGGGTATCGACTACTAAGGTACCATGGTATGATGAAGAGGGGAGAATAAAAGGATTGATAGGTATATCCCGAGACATTACCAAACGCAAACAGACCGAGGAAGCCATAAAGAAAAGTCAGCAGGAATTTGCTAATCTCTTTCACAACAACCCGGAAGCCCTGGTCTATTTGGATGAAAATAGCAATATTTTAAACGTGAATCCCCGCTTTACTGAATTATTCGGTTATACCTTAGAAGAAATAAAAGGCAGAAACATTAATGAAGGATTCATTCATCCCCCGGATAAGATAGAAGAAGGAAAAAAATTAACTAAAAAAAGATCAACAGATTATCTTAATTTTGAAACCACCAGAAAGAAGAAAGATGGTACTTTGTTCCCGGTTTCCATATCTTCTACGTCCTTAGTAATAGACGGAAAAGTGAAGGGGGAGATAGGGGTATATATCGATATCACCCTATCTAAACAATTAGAAGAAAAACTGAAAGACCTTGCCCGGATCGACTCCTTAACCGGCTGTTATAACCGGAGATATGGTCTGGAGCTGCTAGATAGACAGATGAAACTATCCCATCGTAGCAAATCTCACCTTTTGCTGGCTTTT
>DSEL01000104.1 GCA_011056645.1 Candidatus Atribacteria bacterium | reverse complement strand
CATCGATATGGAAATAGGAGGATTGGTGAATACTCCCAATCCCATGATTAATAATAGTGTGGTTTTTGTTCCTTTGGAAATTGCCCAACAGGCTTTGAATGTGGGAAATGGGATTAGTATGATTTCCGTTAAAACTAATAAAGTAAAAGAAGTTACTACCATTATAGATAGTTTTAATCAAATTTTTCAGAAAAAAAACACGAATATTAATGCTTTCTCCTGGGAAGAGTCTGCGAAAACGGTAATAGCTATGAGTGCTGCTGAAAATGCTGAAACAGCTGTTATGTTAGCCATCATTTTAGCCATCGGCATGATAGGCATTATTAATAATGTCATTCTCTCTGCCCTAGAGAGGACATCAGAAATAGGTACGATGAAAGCTTTGGGAATGAGAGAGTGGGAGATTGTTTTTGTCTTTATGGTAGAGGCAACCGGTATCGGAATAATCGGTGGAATAGCCGGTTGTTTATTAGGGATTGCGGGAGTAGGTTGTATGGTTAAATATGGATATGATTTAAGCTATATCGGTGGAGATATGTCTATGTATGGTGTACCGATTTTAGATAAAATTTATGGGGTCTGGAATTTTTCTTCTTTTATTTTCATCTTCTTTTTTGGAATAATTCTTGCTTTATTTTCCAGTATAGTTCCTGCCTATTGGGCAGCACATAAAGACCCGGTAAAAGCAATTTATCATCGTTAGGTGAAAATAATTGAAATAAAGCGTAAAATAATTAAAAAGAATGAAGATAAATTAATTAGACGAGCAATAAAAATCTAAAAAGCATCTTTAATCTATTCGAATTTAATAAAGGAGGACAATTAAATGGCTTTACTCGAACTAAAAAAAGTTAAAAAAATTTATCAACAGGGAAAAATAAAAGTACCTGCTTTGCGAGGAGTGGACTTAATAGTGGAAGAAGGTGAATTTTCTACAATTTTTGGACCTTCCGGTTCAGGGAAAACCACACTTCTCAACATGATAGGTTGCCTGGACACACCTACAGAGGGGGAAATTCGTTTAAACGGAAATAAGGTAAGCGATCTTTCCAGGAAAGCTCTGGCTATGACCAGAAGATTTAATATCGGATTTGTCTTCCAAAGTTACAATTTGATTCCGGTATTAACTGCCTACGAAAATGTAGAGTTTGCTATCCGACTAATTGACCATACTTCAGAATTGAAAATAAAAGAAAGAGTATTAAAAATATTAGAAGAAGTTGGGCTGAAGGGATTGGAAAATCGAAGACCTAACGAGCTTTCAGGCGGAGAGAAGCAGAGAGTAGCTATCGCGCGTGCCTTAGTAAAAGAACCCAAGCTCGTTTTAGCAGATGAACCGACAGCTAATTTAGATTCAAAAAATGCTGCAGATGTGGTTAAAATTATGGTGAAGATGAATAAAGAATTAGGTACTACTTTTATTTTTTCTACCCACGATCCGATGGTCATGGAATATGCTCGTAGATATATTAATCTTAAGGATGGCATGATCTCTGATGATGAAAGGAGGGAGTAAAAGGTGTTTAGTCTTAAACTTGGTCTAAAAAATTTAACCCGTCAGAAAAGGAGAAATGTGATTACAATTTTTGTAATTGCCTTTGCATTTTTTGGTTATCTGTTTATGGATTCCATCATGAACGGCATGGAAGAGATGTCCTTTAGTAATATAAAGAATTTTGAAACCGGAAACATTCAAATTGCCCATCCTCAATATTGGGACGAAAGAGAAGAACTGCCTCTG